>JAQSCR010000578.1:6507-8564 GCA_029945495.1 Pseudolabrys sp.
ACGCGCGTCTTTGACACGCTATGCGCGCGAACCCGGAATCCAGATAGTTATTCGGGTTTGTCTGGATTCCGGATCGCCGCAGTCGCGGCGTCCGGAATGACGGGGAGCCTCACGGCGGCGGTTCGGCGAACGACGCGGCTTTCGCCCCCTGCTGCTCGCGAATGAAAATATAAATGCCGGCGGCGATGATGATGCCGGCGCCGATCAGCATCGGCACGCTCGGAATATCGCCGAAGAAAATATAGCCGAGCAGGATCGCCCAGAAGATGGTCGAATACTGATACGGCACGACGACGGACGCCTCCGCCAGACTCAGCGCCTTGTTCATGCACAAATAGGCGATCATGGCGACGAAGCCGAGCAAGGTCAGCAGCGCCCCGTCGAACCAACCCAACGCCACCCATGACAGCGGCGCCATGATGGCGCCGAACACAAGCGCCGCCACGTTCTGGATTGTCACCAGCACGATGCCGGAAGTGCCGCGCACCAGCCGCGTGCAGACGATGAAGATCGAGAACGAAAAACTGCCGGCGATCGCCACCATCGCCGCCGGGCTGAACGCGCCGGTCGTCGGCTTTAGCGCAATCATGACGCCGACGAAGCCGACAAACACTGCGGCCCAGCGCCGCCAGCCGACATTCTCGCGAAGCAGGAATGGCGACACCGCCGTCACATAGATCGGCGCGGCTAGATAAAACGTCATCACGTCGGCCAGCGACATGTCGGTCAGCGCCCAATAGAAACAGGCGACTTCCAGGGTCGCGAGAATCGCGCGCAAAACCTGAAGCCACGGCCGCGGCATGCCGGTGAACGCGGCCAGCCCTTCGCGCTTGATGAAAGGAGCCAGCAGCACCAGGGCGGAGATGCTGCGCACCAAAAGAATCTGGCCGACCGAATAGGTCCCGACCAGGTATTTGCCCATGGCGTCGTTGAGCGCGAAGAAAAAGATGCCGGTCAGCATCAAAGCGATGCCGGCGATCGGGTGGTCGTGGCCGGCGGGGCGGCTGGTGGCGGAGGTCGTCATTGCGGGGGACGGTATATACGGCCCGCGACGCCTTGGCGAAGCCGCGAGAGTGAAATTGCTCCGCCCAAACTATTGACATTTGTATAGACAAATGCCTATATTGCGTGATGGACGCCGACGGCTTCGATTGGGACGCCGGCAATCTGGCGAAGTGCCAGAAACACGGCCTTTCGGTCGCCGAAATCGAAGTGTTTCTGTTAAGCGATCCTCGCATCGCCCCGGACTTTCGCCATTCCGAGCACGAAGAACGTCTTCTTGCGGTGGGGCGCGACAGCCAGGAACGCGCAATATTCGTCGCTTTCACCATTCGGGTACGAGACGGCAGACGTCTGATCCGCCCGCTAAGCGCGCGCTACATGCATAAAAAGGAGATCGACGGCTATGAAGCCAAAGAGTCCTAAATTACGGAAGGTCCCGCATTTCAAGACCGACGAAGAAGTTGAAGCGTTTCTTGAGCAGGACCTTTCGGACCTGGATTTCTCGCAATTCAAACCCATGCATTTCGAAATCCTGCCGAAGGAAAAGAGCATCAATCTGCGCCTGTCGGAGAGTTTGCTCGACACTATCCGGCAGAATGCCAAACGCGAGGGCGTGCCCTACCAGCGCTACATCCGTCTTCTCATCGAGCGCGGCATGACGACACAGAAACAGTCCAAGGCGAAAGCCGGTTAGTTCATAAAAATGAAATTCCTCGACGAAGCCAAGGTCTATATCGGGTCCGGCGCGGGCGGCAACGGCTGCATCGCGTTCCGGCGCGAGAAATTTATCGAATTCGGCGGTCCCTCGGGCGGCGACGGCGGCAGGGGTGGCAACGTGATCGTCGAGGCCGTCAATGGCCTGAACACGCTGATCGACTACCGCTACCAGCAGCACTTCATGGCCGAGCGCGGCGAGAACGGTAAGGGCAAGGACCTCCACGGCGCCGGCGGCAAGGACAAGATCATGAAGGTGCCGGTCGGCACCCAGATCTATGAGGAAGACGGCGAAACGCTGCTCGCCGATCTCACCCATGTCGGCCAGCGCATCATGCTCG
>JAQSCR010000579.1 GCA_029945495.1 Pseudolabrys sp.
CGCCGACAGCATGTTGCGCTGCGGTAGCCACAAGCGCGCGCTGGTGATCGGCGCGGAAACCTTCTCCCGCATCCTCGACTGGAACGACCGCACCACCTGTGTGCTGTTCGGCGACGGCGCCGGCGCCGTGGTGCTGGAAGCGCAGGAACAGCCGGGCGATACCAGCGACCGCGGCGTACTGACCACGCATCTGCGCTCGGACGGCAAGCACAAGTCCAAGCTCTATGTCGACGGCGGTCCGTCCTCGACCCAGACCGTCGGCCATCTGCGCATGGAAGGCCGTGAAGTGTTCAAGCACGCGATCGCCATGATCACCGACGTGATCGAAGACGCCTTCGCGGCCACCGGCACCAGCGCCGCCGATATCGATTGGTTCGTGCCGCATCAGGCCAACAAGCGCATCATCGACGGTTCCGCGCATAAACTTGGCATATCGCCGGAAAAAGTTGTGATCACGGTCGACCGCCACGGCAATACATCGGCGGCATCGATTCCGCTGGCGCTAGCCGACGCAGTCGCCGACCGGCGGATCAAGCGCGGCAACCTGATCCTGCTGGAAGCCATGGGTGGCGGCTTCACCTGGGGCTCGGCGATGCTACGCTGGTGAGGCTCCGGCCCTCATCGGGAAGTGTCACAAGTCTTAAAATCGCCCGTTGACCGATGGGTGCGAAGCTAATATCGTCGATAATTCATAGAGATACTTCGCCGGGGGCAGGGCTGGGCGATGACCGGTAAAACAGTGACGCGAGCGGATTTGTGTGAAGCGGTCTACCAAAAGGTAGGTCTTTCGCGCACAGAATCGGCATCGCTCGTGGAGTTGGTCCTCAAAGAGATCACCGACTGCCTGGAGCGCGGAGAGACAGTGAAACTGTCTTCTTTCGGCTCTTTTGTCGTGCGCAAAAAAGGCCAGCGTATTGGGCGTAACCCCAAGACCGGCAAGGAAGTGCCTATTTCGCCGCGGCGGGTGATGGTGTTCAAGCCATCGGCGATCCTCAAGCAGCGGATCAACGGCCACGACGTCGCCGACGAAGCGGAACACGCTTAACAATCGCTGACCGCGTTTCGGTTTTTTTCAGTCAATGCGTTTCTAGTTTCAGCAGGGAGTAGGGCCGCTTTGGATAACAAGGCGCCGGACGCATTTCGCACCATCAGTGAAGTGGCAGACGAACTCGATCTGCCGCAACACGTGCTGCGTTTTTGGGAAAGCCGCTTCCGCGAAATCAAGCCGATGAAGCGCGGCGGCGGCCGGCGCTATTACCGGCCGGAAGACGTCGACCTGCTGCGCGGCATCCGCCACCTTTTATACGGTGAGGGCTACACCATCCGCGGCGTGCAGCGCATCTTGCGCGAGCAGAGCGTCGGCTTCGTGCAGGCGGTCTGGCAGGAGGGCGCGCCGCAGCCGCCACATATTTCAGGCGATGAGGACGCTGTCGACGAAGCGCCTGAGGTTGTCGATGACGCCGACGCGCTCGAGGAGCCGCGCGGCGAATCACCCGGTTTGCGCGAACGCCTGACCTCGCTGATCGGCCGCGATTTCGGCGACCGCAACGAGACGCCCGGCGACCGCCGCGATCCGCCGCTGCACGGCGCGCCGGTGCCGCGCGTCGATCCGGCCGACCGCGCGATCTTCGATGTCGATGCGCCGCGGATGACGCAGCCTGCGGTTATGCCGCCGCCGATGCGCGCCGCGCCTGTGGCTGCAACGCCCAGTGGGCCCGCCGGCGGCGTGAGCCGCGACCATCTTCACAAACTGCATGCGGCGCTGCATGAGTTGGTCGAATGCCGCAAGCTGATCGACGGCGCGATGGCGCCGGAAAAATAATTCCGCCGAGTGCGATGCGGTTCAAGCGCCCAGTTTGAGCCGCGCCTTGGCGTCCGCTCTAGCGGCGTGATAGGCAAGGCCGCACATTATCTGACCTTCTCCATCGACCAATATTCGGGACATTAGCGACATGACTGCGACGGACGTACTGCTCGTCGAGCATCCTTCGGACGATATCGTCGTCCTGCGGCTCAACCGGCCGCAGGTGCGCAATGCGCTGAACCTGCAAGTGCGCAAGCAACTGGCCGAAGTAGTCCTGCGCTATGGCGCCGACGCCAAAACGCGCTGCCTGGTCATCACCGGCTCCGACACGGCATTTGCCGCCGGCGCCGACATTACCGAAATGGCAGGTGACGGCCCGGTCGAGGTGATGGTGCGCAACGTGCAGCAATACGGGCAAACAATCATGAATTGCCCGAAGCCGGTGATCGCCGCGGTCGAAGGCTTTGCGCTCGGCGGCGGGCTTGAGCTGGCGCTCTGCGCCGACATCATCGTTGCCGGCGACGGCGCCAAGTTGGCTTTCCCGGAGGTGAAGCTCGGTATTCTGGCCGGCGGCGGCGGCACCCAGAAACTGGCGCGGCTGGTCGGGCGCCAGCGCGCCATGCTGCTCTTGATGACCGGCCGCATGTTCAGCGCGGCGGAAGCGCTGGCCATGGGCGTGGTCGGCGAGGTCGTGCCGGCGGGACAAGCGCTGACGCGCACCCTCGAACTGGCGCGCGAGATCGCCGCCATGCCGCCGATTTCGATCCAGCAGATCAAGGAAATCGTCAATACCGGGCTGAACGCGCCGCTCGAGGCCGCGCTGATGCTGGAGCGCAAGGCGTTCCAGTTGCAGTTTGCCACGCGCGACCAGAAGGAAGGCATGAAGGCCTTCCTCGAAAAGCGCAAACCGAACTACGAAGGTAAGTAACGTGACGATCAATCTCGACAGGCCGGACCTCATCGTCGCGGTCATCGGCGCCGGCGCCATGGGGCGCGGCATTGCCCAGGTCTGCGCCCAGGCCGGTCTTTCCACCTTGCTGTTCGACGCGCGCGACGGCGCGGTCGCTGAGGCCTTTGCCGCGGTCGACAAGGGACTTGATGGCCAGGTCGCCAAGGGCCGCATGAGCGCGGACGACAAAGCCGGCGTCATGCGCAGGCTCAAGCCGATGGCGTCGCTCGCCGATGCGGCATCGGCCGGTCTGGTGATCGAGGCGATCGTCGAGGACCTCGCGGTCAAGCGCGATCTGTTTCGCACGCTGGAAAAACATCTCGCGGCCGACGCGGTGATCGCGACCAACACCTCGTCGTTGTCGGTGACCGAAATCGCCGCCGGCTGCGACCGGCCGCAACGCGTCGGCGGCCTGCATTTCTTCAATCCGCCGCCGGTGATGAAGCTGGTCGAAGTCATTGGCGGCTTGCGCAGCGATCCGAACCTTGTCGCCGCGCTGCTGGCGTTTTCGCGCCGCATCGGCAAGCAGCCGATCGTCGCCACCGATACGCCGGGCTTTGTCGTCAATCATGCGGGCCGCGCTTACGGGCCCGAAGCGTTGCGCATCGTCGGCCAGGGCATCGCCAGTCCGGGCGATGTCGACGTTCTGATGAAGGAAGCCGCCGGTTTCCGCATGGGGCCGTTCGAACTGCTCGATCTGGTCGGCGGCGATGTCACCCATGCGGTGATGGAAAGCATTTACGACCGCTATTACGGCGAACCGATGTATCAGCCGTCGGCGCAGATGGCGGTGCGTGTCGCCGGCGGCCTGCTTGGTCGCAAGACCGGACGTGGCTTCTATGATTATGCCGCCGCGTCGGCGGCGAGCGCGCCGCTGCTTTCGGTTGCGCCGCAGCCCAGGCCGGCTTCGGTCTGGATCGCCGACGAAGACGGCGGCGGCGAACTCGCCTCGCTGCTCAACGCGGCCGGCATTTCGGCAAACGTCGGCGGCGCGCCGGGCGCGCAGCCTGTCTATTTTGTGACGCCGCTCGGCGAGGATTGCACCGGCGCCGCGCTGCGGCTCAAGCTCGATCCGGCGCGCACCGTGGCGGTCGATAGGCTCGGCCGCTTCACGGGCCGATACACGGTGATGAAAAATCCGCTCACCACGCCGGCCGCATTCGGCGCCGCCGTCGCAGCCTTGCAGGCGACCGGCGCGCCGGTCACAGCGATTAACGACAGCACCGGATTCGTGGTGCAACGCCTGCTCGCGATGATCGTCAATGTCGGCTGCCGCATCGCCGAACTGCGGGTGGCGGCGCCTACCGACATCGATAGCGGTGTCGAGCTCGGGCTCAATTATCCGAAGGGGCCGCTGGCGTTCGGTGACTTTTTGGGACCGGCGCGGGTGCTGGCCGTGCTCGACGCCATGCAGGCGGCGACCCATGACCCGAAATACCGGGCGACCGCGTGGCTGCGCCGGCGGGCTATGCTGGGTGTGTCGCTGTATACGCCGGACTAAGGTTTGCGCCTGATACCCGGGCCAAGGTTGCGCGGCCGGGGGCGCGCCCCTATAACCCCGAAACGGTCGGGGCGTAGCGCAGCCCGGTTAGCGCACTTGTCTGGGAGACAAGGGGTCGTGAGTTCAAATCTCGCCGCCCCGACCAATTTATCTTTATAATCAATAAAGTAGCGGGCGGATCGCGCATTACACGTGCCCTTGCGCCGCGATCCGGAACGGCTTGCGCACCACATAGGCGATGTAGAGCCCGGCGCCGGCGATATAGACTGCCGTATAGGCGCCGATAAAGCCGACAATGTCGAAGCCGGCGACATAGACGATCCCGGTCATCGTCGCCATCGCCACCACCAGGAAGGTAGCGACCCGGGCGATCTCGCGGAAAAAGCCGGTGTGCTGCAGCAGGCAGCTGGCGACGTTCTGGATCATGTTGGCGATCAAGAGCACGATCAAGATCGGAATGACCGAAGCCGGCACCGTGGCGGCGGGCCCGAGCAGCACAGCAAACACACGGTCGCCGGCAAACCACAAAAGCGCGCACAGCGCCACGGTCGGAATGGCGCACAGCACCGTTGCCAACAATGTCGCCTTTTTGAGTGTCGCGGCATCGCGCTCGGCGAAGGCGCGAGTCTGGCGCGGCACCAGCGGATCGAGCCCGGCGGCATAGATCAGGGTCGCGCCGCGGAAGATCTTGAACACGGTGTCGAGAATGATGGTCGGCGCGCCTAACCCGAACATCAGCGGCACCACCATGTAGGGGAAATTATAGACCGTCAGTTCGGCCATGGCGTAATTGCCGCTGCGCAGGAGTTCGGTACGGTTGCCGCGCCAGAAGGCGGTCAGGGCGGCGAAAACCCCAGTGATCTGCAGCGCCAGCGCGCCCTTGCGCACCAGGCGCGCAATGCAGGCGGCCAAAACGACGAACCACAGCAGATTGGCAAGCAGCATGCTGATGAAGATCGGCAGTCCGATCAGCATACCCAGGATCAGCGCGATGTGCCCGACGCGGCGCACCGCTTCCAGCGTCTCGAACGCAATGAATTCGTCGACCGCGTTGCTGACATTGCGCAGCGGAAACCAGACCAGGTTGAGCGCCGAGAAGCTGAAGAACAGCGCGCACTCCGCCGCCCGTCCGAGATTGACCGACGGCCTTGCCGCCATCACCGCGAAGCAGAGCAGGCTGCCGGTCAGCACGATCAGCCCGTAAAGCAGCACGACCGCGCTCGACTGCGCCGGAACGGCTGGCTCGGTGCTGGCGGTGAGGTGCCGTTCGCGCTGGCGCACGTACAGAATCTTGGCGGCGCCGAGATCGAATAGCCAGAGCGAGAGCCCGAAGGTGCCGATCAGAATGAAGATCGAGAAGTCCTGCGGATTGAGCACGCGCGCGAACACGAAAGTTTGCACCAATCCGCCGGCGATCGCGGCAGCAGCGGTGGACGCGCGCAGTACGAAATAGCGCGGCGACAGCAGACCGGCGAGCGCACGCAGCGGCCGCTGCAGGACGGACTTCGGGGCAAGGGCAGTGGCGTGCGAATTCATCCGCCGACCTTAAGCGGGAGCGAGGCATTTTTCGCTTAAAGATTATGGTGAATAAAACCTCACCCAAATCGTGAAGAAGTGACCCAGTCCACTTAAGGGAATCTTGGGCAGGTGTCCGGCATAGTGCGCCTAAGGGGATCCCGTGACGGGACGAGTAGGGCGACGGTGATGCTTTCGACTACGACTAATATGACACAGGATAACGATCGCCCGGGCGTCGCCCCGGCGGTCAGCGTTGTCGTGCCGTGCTACAATGGCGGCGGCTTCATACCGCAGCTTCTCGGTTCGCTGGCGCGCCAGACTTTCCGCGACTTTGAAATCGTCATTGTCGATGGCTCGACCGACGCGGCGACGCGAGGAGCCCTCGATGCGCTCGACCCATCCATCCGCGTCATCCGTCAGCCCAACAAGGGTCTGTCGGCGGCGCGCAACGCCGGCATCGCCGCCGCGCGCGCCGATCTGGTGCTGACGCTCGATTGCGACGACATGTTCGAACCGCCGTTTCTGACCGAGGCGGTGGCGCTGTTGCGCGCCGCCCCCGCCGACGTCGCCATGGTGCTGTGCCATATGACTTTGGCCGGCGCGGCGAACGGCTTTCTCGAGCGGCATTTCAACCGCTTCGATCTCTTGTTTTCGAACCCGATTCCGTCCGGGGTGCTGCTGCGCAAGGCGGCCTGGCAGGCGGTAGGCTTTTACGACGAAAGCATGCGCGACGGCTATGAGGACTGGGAGTTCTATTTGCGGCTGATGTTGCGCGGCTATCGCGGCATCACCATCCACAAGCCGTATATAATCTATCACGTCTCCAGCCAGGGCATGCTGTTCAATCAGTCGTCCGGCAGACATGCCGCGATCTGGCGCCGGATCAGGCGCAAGCATAAGGCGGCCTATCGCCCGCTCGCCATGCTGCGGCTTTGGTCCGCGAGCCGCGACGGCTCGGGCCGCGACGATTCCGGGCAGGTCTCTCCGTTCAAGGCGATCGCCGCCTATCTGATGGCGGTGGCTTTGCCGGATGGACTGTTCTCAGGCCTGATCGCGCTGCGCCGCCAGCGTCATCTTCTCGGCGGCCACCGACCGGCCTATGCGGCGGAGCCGCCTCGTAACGCAATTTTAAACGGAAAACCCTAGGAAAGGCGTGAATTCTCGCGCCTTTGTCGCAGTCTTTGCAACCGATCGGTGATGGACATCATGGCCTATACTTCGACGACCCCCGAGCATCCAGCAGTTGCGCCGGTCAAGCGCATGAGCTTCGACCGTGCGATCCGCAAGATCTTTCCGTCGACCTCGAAGCTGACCTTCAACCCGCTGTTCAAGGCGACGGTCAACGCCTTCGACCTGCTGCCGCGGCTGGTCTTTTCGGAAGTCCGCGATCTGCCGCCGAACCATTTGCGTATCCGCATCGGCGTCGGCAACCGCATCCTCAACAATCAGGTTCATTACCTGACGCACGCGCGCGACTTCTGGATGTTCGTGTTTACCGAGCACCTGGCCGGCGCCAATTCGACCGTTGTCGACATCGGCTCGGGCTGCGGCCGCTGGGCGCATTGGCTGCGCGATTATAATTTCCGCGGCCGCACATTCACCGGCCGCTACATCGGCATCGATATCGACGCCGAGGCGATCGCCTGGTGCGAAAAGCACTTCGACGCGGAGCGATTCCGTTTCCACCATTCCAGCCACGCCAGCGTGTCCTATAACCAGGCCGGCGAGGCGACCGCGTCGCATTACACCGTGCCCGAAGCCGACGGCACCGTCGATCTGGTCGTGTCCAACTCGCTGCTGACGCATGTGCTGGAAGCCGAGCTTGAGAACTACATCAAGGAAAGCTATCGCCTGTTGAAATCCGGCGGCGCGATCATGCATTCGCATTTCAATCTCGATTATCCGCCGGCGACCTATGGCACGCGCCATACGTTCCAGCACGCAATCGGCAATGCCCGTGTCGAGTCGATGGAGCAGCCGGAAGCGGCGGTGGCCTATCGCACCGATTACCTGTTCAAGGTCTGCCGCGCAGCCGGCTTCAAGGATTGCGAAATCGTCCACATGCCGGGCGGCGCCCAGCATCAGCCGATCCTGCTCTGCAAGAAATAGTCTGGCGATCAGAGATGCGCGGGCGCCGCTGAAAAATGCGGCGCCCGTTTTGCTGTCTGGCTGGCGGCAGCCAGGCCCCAGATGATGCCGAGGATCAGGTAGAAGTGCCGCCAGTGATCGCTGTCGATGATAAAGCCTTCGGCCATCTCGCCGACAAAGGCGCCAAGTGCGGCAATGACGTAGCCCTGAAAGGGCGTGCGCATCAGCGCGGTGCGAAAGCCGACCCAGACGGTCGAGATCAGCAGTAAAAAGTACGACAGCGCGCCGACCCAGCCATAGACCAGGAAAGCCTGGAGATAGACGTTGTGCTGCTGCAGGCCATGCACGCGGGCGAATTCGAACGGCCCCATGCCGTTCGGGAAGTCGAGTACGGAACTCAAAGCCAGTTCCTGCAGTCGGAAACGGCCGCCCTGACCGACGTCATAGGACTGGATGAGCTGTGCGCGATCCTTGAACATGCTGCCGATCGAGTCGATCGACAGGAGGACCACCAGCAGCACCGCCATGGCGCCGATTCCGGCGATCGTCATGCTGATCACACGCATGCGCGCCTTCGGCGTCGGCGCCGTCACCAAGGCCATGAAGATAACGACCAGAAGCGACACGGCGAAATGAAACCACGCGCCGCGCGAAAAGCTCAGCAACTCGCCGAACAGGATCAATCCGAGAAACAG
>JAQSCR010000580.1 GCA_029945495.1 Pseudolabrys sp.
CGCTGCAACGCGTTGGCGTCGACGCCGCCGGTCAGCACCTTGCCGGATGACGGCACCACGGTGTTGTAGGCGCGGCCGAGACGCGTGATCGAATCGAGCAGGATGACGACGTCGCGGCCGTGTTCGACCAGGCGCTTGGCCTTTTCGATCACCATTTCGGCCACCGCAACGTGACGCGTCGCCGGTTCGTCGAAGGTCGAGGACACCACCTCACCCTTCACCGAACGCTGCATGTCGGTGACTTCTTCCGGACGTTCGTCGATCAGCAGCACGATCAGATAGCATTCCGGGTGATTGGCGGTGATGGCGTGCGCGATGTTCTGCAACAGCACGGTCTTGCCGGTGCGCGGCGGCGATACGATCAGCGCGCGCTGGCCTTTGCCGATCGGCGCGACGATGTCGATGACGCGGGCCGACAGATCCTTCTTGGTCGGATCGTCGTGTTCCATCTTCAGCCGCGTATCGGGATAGAGCGGCGTCAGGTTGTCGAAATTGATCTTGTGGCGCGCCTTCTCAGGGTCTTCGAAATTGATCGTATTGACCTTAAGCAGCGCGAAGTAGCGTTCGCCGTCCTTCGGCGAGCGGATATGGCCTTCGACCGTGTCGCCGGTGCGCAGGCCGAAACGGCGGATCTGGCTGGGGCTGACGTAAATGTCGTCGGGGCCGGACAGATAGTTCGATTCCGGCGATCGCAAAAAGCCGAAACCGTCGGAGAGCACTTCGACGACGCCTTCGCCGATGATGTCGATTTCCTGCGTCGCGAGCTGCTTCAGGATCGCGAACATCAGTTCCTGCTTGCGCAGGGTACTGGCGTTTTCGACCTGGTGCTCTTCGGCGAAGGATAACAATTCGGCAGGCGTCTTGGACTTGAGGTCCTGGAGCTTCATTTCCCGCATGCGGGTTTGGTCCTGTAGGATTCCGGCGAGGTCTTTTAAAAAATTAAAGACCGTGGCCGGCTAAAGAGAGAGACGGGGATCGCAGGTCTGGATTGAAGAGGGGGCGCTTTGGGAAGAGGTCCCAAATTGCTTTGGGAATTTGACCCGATGCTTTCGACCGATCCGAACGATTCGGTTTCGGTACGCGACTGCATCCGCCTGCGTTCGGTGGGATGGGTTCAACATAAGAGACGTGGCGCCTTGGCGCAAGGGGCTTATCCGCGCAGCGGTAAACGGCGCCGCCGTTGGCGGCACGTGGCTCCCACGCGGTTAAGACCTAGAACGGCTTCACCACCACCAGAATCACGATGATGATCATCAGAATCGTCGGTATTTCATTGATTAAGCGAAAGAATTTCTGCGAATGGACATTGCGCCCAGCGCGGAAGTCGCGCGCCCAGCGGCCGAGTAGGCCGTGCAGCGCCGACATGCCGAAGACCAGCACCAGCTTGGCGTGCAGCCAGCCGGCGGTCATCCAGCCGCCCTGCAGCATCAGCACGATGCCCAAAATCCAGGTCACAGCCATGGCCGGCGTCATGATGTATGTGAGCAAACGATGTTCCATCACCTCGAAGGTCTTGGCCTGCTGCGAGCCGGGCTCGGCGGCGGTATGATAGACGAACAGGCGCGGCAGATAGAGCATCCCGGCCATCCACGAAATGACCGCGATGATGTGGAAGGCTTTGATCCAGAGGTACATGGGCTAGTTCTCTTTGCGCATCATGCGCCGCGCACCCGCTTCAACATCCGCTCGACATGTTCGATCGGCGTTGCTGGCAGAATGCCGTGGCCGAGATTGAAGATCAGCGGTCCGTCGGCCAACGTCATCACGTCATCGACTTCGCGATCGAGCGCGGCGCCGCCGGCAAGAAGCGCCAGCGGATCGACGTTGCCCTGCACGGCGACATGCGGTTGCAGAATGTCGCGGGCGAGACTGCGCGGGAACATCCAATCCAACCCCAGCCCGTCGACACCGGTTATTTCCGCATAGGGTAGCGCCATGGCGCCGGCGCCACGTGGAAAGCCGATGATCTTGGCACCCGGCACCTGCGCGCGCACGCCGGCAACAATTTTTTGTGTCGGCTCGATGCACCAACGATCGAACTGCTCCGGCGGCAAAACACCGGCCCAAGTATCGAAAATCTGGACACAATCCGCGCCGGCCTTCAATTGGCTGACCAGATATTCGATCGACCCACGAACCAACCGATCAATCAACCGAGCGAAATTCTCCGGATCGCGATAGGCGAAAAGCCGCGCCGGCGCCTGATCCGGCGTCGCCTCGCCGGCCACCATGTAGGTGGCGACCGTCCAGGGCGCACCGCAAAAACCGATCAAGGCGGTTTTCTCGTCGAGCGCAGACTTGACCCGCCGTACGGTCTCGTAAATCGGCGCCAGCACATTGCCGTCGGGCTGGTCACGCATGTTCTTGAGCGCGGCGGCATCCGTCATAGGCTCGAGCTTGGGACCTTCGCCAACGAGAAATTCGACCTTGCGGCCGAGCGCGAGCGGCAAAATCAGAATATCGGAAAATAAAATAGCCGCATCGAAGCCGAACCGGCGAATGGGTTGCAGCGTTACCTCGGCAGCCAGTTCCGGATTAAAGCAAAGATCTAGAAAGCCGCCTGCCTTCTCGCGGACCTGCCGGTATTCCGGCAAATACCGGCCCGCCTGTCGCATCATCCAGACCGGCGGAATCTCTTCGTGCTGACCCTGCAGCACGCGAATAAGCGGCTTTATCCCCACACCACTTGCTTGACCGGCTTCTTTCATAACTACTCTTTAAGTTCTCTTTGTAGTGTTTGTTAGGCTGTCGATTGGACTCATGACTCGCGATCAACATTCTGTCCACCGCCTGCCGCACTGTCATTCAGAATCGGGCGTTTTCATCGCCTCGACTGTCCACAGCAGAACCCGCGTTTTTGCTGGGCTTTAGCGGCTTTTCCCGCTCTGTCCCCAAACCGGCATCCACAATCCCGCGTACTGTCCACGTCGGCCGCGCCGCGAACCGCCCAGCGCCAGGTATGTGGACAAAAATTGACCTATCCAGCGCCGCCCGCTTACATGGCCCCTTACGAGACGGCTTCGTCCCCTGCTGTCCACACCTCTTCCGGCCGCTATACAGATGTCCGACACCGGCTATTTTCATCTGCATCTGGTTTCCGACGCGACCGGCGAAACGCTGATTACCGTCGCGCGCGCGGCCGCCGCGCAATATGCCAACGTATCGCCGGTCGAGCATCTTTACCCGATGGTGCGCTCGAAGCGGCAGCTCGACCTGGCGCTGGCCGAAATCACCGAGGCGCCCGGTCTGGTTCTTTATACGCTGCTGGAAGAAGACCTGATCCAGTCGCTGGAAGATACCTGTCGCGAGCTTGGGCTGCCGTGCATGTCGGTGCTGGGGCCGATCCTGCGGCTGTTCCAGTCCTATCTCGGCGCCGAAACGATATTGCGCGCCGGCGCCCAGCACGTGCTCAACGCCGAATATTTCCAGCGCATCGACGCGCTCAATTTCAGCATGATGCATGACGACGGCCAGCATGTCGCGGGTCTCGAAGACGCCGATGTCGTGCTGATCGGCGTGTCGCGCACGTCGAAGACGCCGACCTCGATCTATCTCGCCAATCGCGGCGTCAAGACTGGCAATGTGCCGTTGGTGCCGAATGTGGCGCTGGCGCCGGAGGTGGAAAAATTGACGCGGCCTTTGGTGATCGGGCTTTACGCCAGTCCCGAGCGCATCGTGCAGATCCGCGAGAACCGGCTCTTGGGCCTGAATGCGCATCGCGACGATGACCAGTATATCGACAAGAATGCGGTGGCCGAGGAAGTCGCCTATTCGCGCCGCCTCTGCGCCAAGCACAATTGGCCGATCATCGACGTGACCCGGCGCTCGATCGAAGAAACCGCGGCCGCGGTGATGAAACTGTTGGGCGAGCGCCGGCGTAAGCCGGTGGCGTAATAATTACTGTCATTCCGGGGCGCACGCGCTAGCGTGTGAACCCGGAATCCAGAAACATGCACCACTTGCGCGTCTGGATTCCGGGTCCGGCGCTCAAGCGCCGTCCCGGAATGACGAGAGACCTTCATGCCGCTCTGGATTGCCCAGCAACCTTTGGTGCTCGCGTCGAAAAGCGACATCCGCGGCAAGATTCTGGCGGCGGCCGGTCTGCGTTTCGGCATCAGGCCGGCGCAGATCGACGAGCGCGCCGTCGAGGCGAAGGCCGGTTCTCTCGATGCCGCCGGTGCCGCCGCGCTGCTGGCGCGCGCGAAAGCAGACGCCGTGGCGGCGACGCAAGCCGGCCATCTGGTGCTCGGCGCCGACCAGACTTTGGCTTTGGGCACTGAGCGCTTCAGCAAGCCGGCCGACCGCGCCGAGGCCGCGCGGCAGTTGCGCGCGCTGCGCGGCAAGACCCATGCGCTGCATTCCGCATTGGCGCTTGTGTGCGACGGCAAGGTTCTGTTCGAAATGGTCGATACCGCGCAGCTGACCATGCGCGATTTTTCCGACCGCTTCCTCGACGACTATCTCGACATGGCCGGCGACACTGCGCTGGCCAGCGTCGGCGGCTATCAGCTGGAGGGCATCGGCATTCACCTGTTCGAGAAGATCGAGGGCGATTACTTCACCATCCTCGGCCTGCCGCTGTTGCCGCTGCTGGCCTACTTGCGTCAGAGCGGTTTCGTCGACGGCTGACGGGAAACGCGAAAAACAATGTTCATTCTTGGTCTGACCGGTTCGATCGGCATGGGAAAATCCGCCACGGCGAAGATGTTCGCCGACTAGGGCGTGCCGGTGCACGATGCCGACGCGGTGGTGCACAAGCTTTACGAGGGCGAGGCGACGCCGCTGATCGAAGCGGCGTTTCCCGACACCACGCAAGGCGGCACGGTCGACCGCACCAGACTCGGCCAGCGCGTGCTCGGCGATGCGGTGGCGATTGCGCGGCTCGAGCAGATCGTGCATCCGCTGGTGACCCAAGCGCGCGAACGCTTCCTGGCGGAAGCCGAGCGCAGCGGCGCCAGGATTGCCGTGCTGGATGTGCCGTTGCTGCTCGAGGCCGGCGGCGACAAACGCTGCGATGCAGTGGTGGTGGTATCGGCGCCGGCCGAGATGCAGCGCGCCCGTGCGTTCGAGCGGCCCGGCATGAGCGACGGCAAGCTTTCGGCCATTCTGGCCAAGCAGATGCCGGACGCCGAAAAGCGCGCCCGCGCCGATTTCGTGGTGGATACGTCGCGCGGATTCGACGTCGCCCGCGCGCAGGTGCGTGAAATTCTCAAGGCGGTTGCTAAGATGCCGAAACGGCAGCGTTGAGTCGTTTTCAAAAAGCCCAGCAAACATGCGCGAAATCGTCCTCGATACCGAAACCACCGGGCTTGATCCCAACAAAGGCGACCGCCTGGTCGAAATCGGCTGTATCGAGCTGTTGAACCGGATTCCGACCGGCGCGACGTTTCACGCCTACTTGAACCCGGAAAGAGATATGCCGGCCGAGGCCTTCGCCATTCACGGCCTATCGATCGAGTTCCTGAAGACGCACAAGCGCTTTGCCGATGTCGTCGACGACTTTCTCGCCTTCATCGGCGACGAGGCGCCGCTGGTGATCCACAATGCCAGCTTCGACCACGGCTTCCTGTGCGCCGAGCTCAAGCGGCACAATCGCGCTTTGATCTCACGCGACCGGCTGGTCGATACGCTGGCGCTGGCGCGCCGCAAGCATTCGGCCGGGCCCTACAATCTCGATGCGCTGTGCGGCAAATACGGCATCGACAATTCACGCCGCACCAAGCACGGCGCGCTGCTCGATGCCGAAATCCTGGCCGAGGTCTATCTGGAACTGATCGGCGGCCGGCAGGCGCAACTCGTTCTCGCCGAAAACACCGGGACGCGCAGCAAGAGCGTCGATGGAGTCGCGGTGGTGCGGGCGCGGCCGGCGCCCCTGGCGCCGCGCCTCAACGACGCCGATCGCGCCGCGCATGCGCAATTCGTCGCCTCGCTCGGCGAGAACGCCGTCTGGCGGAATTATCAGTAGCGCGTGAAGCTTACTGCGCCGGTGCTTCGGCGGCCGGCATCTGCGCCATTTTCTGGCGATAGAGCGCGACGAAATCGACCGGGTCGAGCAGCAGCGGCGGGAAGCCGCCATTGCGCACGGTGGTGGCGATGATCTCGCGCGCGAACGGGAACAGCAGACGCGGGCATTCGATCAGCACCACCGCGTTCAGGCTTTCCTGCGGCACATTGCGAATGCGGAACACACCGCCGAAAGCCAGTTCGAAATTGAACATCAGGCTGCCGGCGACTTCCGCCTTGCCGGAGACCATCAGCACGACCTCGATGTCGGTGTCCGACATGGGCGCGGCGTTGACGTTGATCTGGATGTTGATCTGCGGCGCTTCCTGGGCGGCGACCAGCGACTTCGGCGCATTCGGATTTTCGAACGAGAAGTCCTTGATGTATTGGCCCACCACACTGAGCTGCGGCAGTTGATCCGGGCTCGGTTCCTGACCTTGGCCGCCATTTGTGGTCGTCATGACTTCTCCTTAAGCACCGCAACGCGTGGTTATGCGGCGGTTGGCTAACATAGGGTCCCCGGAGGGACAAGGACGAGGAGGCCAAGCGGGACCTTGAGCCGGCGCTCTCGGTGCCCTTGGTAAAGGCCCCGGTTCGGCTGGCCTAGTGGTCGCGCTTGTCGCGCCGCCGGCTGGTGAGCGCCGGATCGTCGACCCGGTGCCACTGTTCCGGCTCCAGATCCACCACTCCATCGGTGCGGGCCGGCGGTGCGCCAAGGCCGAACTTGCCGCTCGCCGCCCGCCAGAGCGGCACCAGAAGCACCAGAAGCGCCACGGCGTCGGTAATAAACCCAGGAACAACCAGCAGAATTCCGGCCAGCAGGATGAGGCCGCCGCTGGTATCCGCCTGCAGGGCGCTGAAGCTGCTCTGATTGAGCCCTTGGCTCATCGCCACCCGGACACGGGCGATGTGGTTGCCACCGGCATGGCGCAGGACCATCACCCCAACGAGCGAGCCCAAAATCAGCAGCCCGAGGGCCTGGAAGAACCCCAAGGCCGCGGCGACAGCGACGAAGGTCGCCAATTCGGCCACCGGAAACACCAGCAGCGCCAATAACAGCCATTTTGCCACAATCATCGGTCTTTCTTTGTCAGGTCCGGCTTTGTTGGCGTCAACGTGCCGATCGTCTAAGGTTTGCGGGTGAGGCAAATTGCGCCGAGAAAACGGCGCCACCCCACTGGATCGGTGCGTTCGTCAGCTTAGATACTAAAATATAGATAGTAGAGGTGGGCGCGACCGCTATGCCGTCTGGCGGGCAAAGCCAATCAAAAGTCTGACCGAGATGGGGCCGGACGCCGATCTTTCCCGAACGGTAGCCGAAAGAATGCAAGAAGTGTTCGACATCTACACCATCATTTTCCTGGCGCTCGCAGTCTTCATTTTCCTGCGGCTGCGCAGCGTGCTCGGCCAACGCACCGGACGCGAACGCCCGCCCTATGACCCCTACGCGGCGCGGGAGCCGGCGCGGCCGGCGGCCGATAACGTCGTTGCCCTGCCGAATCGCGCGAGCGAATCAAGCGTGAAAAAGACCGAAGAGACGGCCGAATCGGCAGCGCCGATGGAGCGCTGGAAGGGCGTGGCCGAAGTCGGTTCGCCGCTCGCTGCCGGGCTGGATGCGGTTGCCGGTACCGATCGCGAATTCGATCCCAAGCATTTCCTCACCGGCGCGCGCGCGGCCTACGAGATGATCGTCAACGCCTATGCCGAAGGCGACCGCCGCACGCTGAAAAATCTCCTGTCGCGCGAAGTCTATGACGGCTTCGAGGCGGCCATCGTCGAGCGTGAAAAGCGCGGCGACGTGGTGGAGAGCCGTTTCGTTTCGATCGACAACGCGACGATCACAGCCGCCGAATTGCGCGGACGCAGCGCGCAGCTCACCGTGCGCTTCCAGTCCAAGCTGGTGTCGGTGACACGCAACAAGGCCGGCGAGATTGTCGACGGCAGCGCCGACAAGGTGACCGACGTCACCGATGTCTGGACCTTCGCGCGCGATCTGTCGTCGCGCGACCCGAACTGGAAACTGGTCGCTACCGAAGCCGGACAATGAGCCGATGGCACCGCCTGCTCCCCGATCTCTGACGCAATTCGGATTGGGGATTTGCTTGCTGGCGACGGCGACCTCTGCGATGGCGCAGCCGATAAAATTGCGCGACGCTGAAATTCTTCCTGTGACGTTCGAGACGCTCAGTGGCTGGACCAAAGACGATCAGGCCGCGGCCTTCGGCGCCTACCTGAAGAGCTGCCGCGCCATCCTCAACGGCACCAAGGCCATGCGCAAAGCCCGGCCGGTTTACGGCGGCCTATATACAGCCTGCGAGAATGCGACCGCTCTTGCCGCCGGCGGCAAGGTCGATACGGCAGCGGCGCGCAAATTCTTCGAGGACAATTTCAGGCCGGTCCGCATCAAGCCGCCCGAGCATACGTATGGTTATTACACGGGCGCTGACGGTTTCTATACCGGCTACTATGAGCCTGAAGTGATGGGCTCGCGCGTCAAGACGGAAGAATATTCGGTGCCGCTTTACGGCGTGCCGGCCAAAGTCGCC
>JAQSCR010000581.1 GCA_029945495.1 Pseudolabrys sp.
ATTTCATGACACACCCGGAGCCGTGCGACGCCCAACGCCGGCCCGATCTAGCCGGTGGCAATGTGGGCTTTGTGGGGCAGTCTACACCAAGCCGCGCTAAACCGCCTCGCGCGCCAGCACTTCGCCATAGGCCAGCGGCAACAACCGGGCCAGGCGCTCGGCCCATTCGCTCTGGCCGCGCTCGTCGGCAATCAGGTCCTGGCGGATTTCGATGGCGATATGGTGCAGGCCGCGCCGCTCGCCATGCACCGGGACGGTGTAGTCGGAATGGTCGGTGACGCTATAGGGCTCGTTGTCGCCGACGGTCAGCCCGGTCTCGGCCTGCAGCAGATCGCGCAGGATGTGCGCGACCCGTGTGTCGCGGTTGTACAGAACGCCGGCATGCCACGGCCGCGCCAAGTCTTTGAAGCTCGGCGTGAAGCTGTGCATCGATATCAGCGCGACCGGCAGGCCGCTTTGCTTGCGGCGCTCGAGCTCGGCTTCGATGGCGTCATGATAGGGCCGGAAGATCTCGGCGATGCGCGCGGCCTTGTCGGCTTCGCTCAAACCGATATTGCCGGGGATCGGCGTCAACTCGCTGATGACCGGCATCGAAGTCTCCGACCCCGGCGGGCGGTTGCAGTCGATCACCAGTCGCGAATAGTTCTGCTGGATCAGCTGGGCGTCGAGCGCGTCGGCCAGCCGGCGCGAGACCCCGGCAATGCCGATGTCCCAGCCGATATGGCGGGCGCGTTCGGTGTCGGACACGCCGAGCGTGCCGAGGGCGCGCGGGACCCTCATCCCGGCATGATCGGCGACCAGCAGGAACGGCGAATGCCCGCCCGCGTTGTGGACGCCGATCGGCGGCGGCTCGTCTTCTCCAAGAAGTTTGCCCAAATTGCCCTCAATCGTACCCATTGGTTAATTCTTTGCTGTTCAAATCGTCCCATGCGGCGCACGCCGAGCTTCTAATGGCCGGGATTATGCTTTTATAACAGCCTACCTCGATTTGGGACCGCAATGCCGATTTTCGTCATTAGGCATGTCACCACCTACCACTACCGCCAACCGGTGGCCTTCGGCGAACATCGCATGATGCTGCGGCCGCGCGATGACGGCGACCAGGTCGTCCTCGATACCGAACTCGCCATCGCGCCGCCGCCGCGCCGCATTCGCTGGACCCGCGACAGGCTCGGCAATCACGTCGCCACGGCCGAGTTCGACGACCGCGCCGCCGAGTTGCGCTTCGAAAGTACCATCCGCCTCGACCACGCCGCGATGAATTTCGCCGCGCACGATATCGCCGACCATGCCCGCAGGTTTCCTTACATGCGCGATACCGGTCATCCGCCGGTCGTGCCGGCAACGCCGGTGCATGTGCGCGTACAGAGCTGGGCCGAAGGCTTCCTGCGCGCCGACGGCACCGCCAATACCTACGACCTTCTGGTCGGCATGACGCAAATCATCAAGACGAAATTCAAGCACGCGGCGCGCCACCAGCACGGCATCCAGAAGCCGGAACAAACGCTCAGGCTGGCGAGCGGCAGTTGCCGCGACCATGCGCTGCTGATGATCGCGGCGCTTGGCCATCTCGGCTTCGCCGCCCGTTTTGTTTCCGGCTATCTTTATCTGGCTGGTGACGACGACGGCGAGGAGGCCGTGCTCGACGGCGGCAATACCCACGCCTGGGCGCAGGTTTTTGTGCCGGGTCCCGGCTGGGTCGATTTCGACCCGTCGAGCGGCACCGTCGGCAATCAGAATCTGGTGCGCGTCGCTGTGGTCGACGATCCGCGCGAGGCGATCCCCTTACAGGGCAGTTGGTTCGGCCGCTCGGCCGATCACCTGGCGATGAAAGTCGCGGTCAAAGTGGCGGCGGCCCGCGCTTAAAGATTGCCGCGCTATTCTTATTGCTCCCGGCTATAATGGAACTTTATCGCCCTGAGTTCCGTTAGCACGCGCCCGGCTGGCCTCCGCCCGCCCGGGACGAGGGAGTTTGTATGAAAATCCGCGCGGGCTTCGACATCGCCTATGACTGCCCGCAACCGACGCCGATGATCCTCGAGTTGAGCGTGCACCCGTCGCGCACGCCGGATCTGTTGAGCTGGGACCGCATCCAGTTTTCGCCGCCGCTACCGGCGCGCACCTATCACGACAGTTTCGGTAATTTCTGTCACGTCATCACTGCGCCGAAAGGCCGGTTGAACATCACGACCGACTTCACGATCCAGGACAGCGGCAAGGTCGATCCCGTGGTATCGAACGCGCGCCAACATGCCCTGGGCGATCTGCCGCCGGACGTGCTGATCTATCTTCTGGGCAGCCGCTATTGCGAAACCGACCGGCTATCGGATGCGGCTTGGGCGACGTTCGGGCATCTGCCCGCCGGCTGGACTTTGGTGCAGGCGATCTGCGACTTCGTGCACAATCACATCACTTTCGGCTACCACCATGCCGATGCGAAAATGTCGGCCTGGGAAGTCTACAACAAGCGGCACGGCGTCTGTCGCGATTTCGCGCACCTTGCCATAACATTCTGCCGCTGCCTGAACATCCCGGCGCGCTATTGCACCGGCTACCTCGGCGACATGGGGACGCCGAAGCCTTGGGCGGCGGGCGACTTCGCCGCCTGGATGGAAGTCTATCTCGGCGGCGCCTGGCACATCTTCGATCCGCGCAACAATGTGCCGCGGCTCGGCCGTATCCTGATGGCGCGTGGCCGCGACGCTACCGACGTCGCCATCGTGACCTCGTTCGGCCCCTGCACGATGGTCGGGTTCAAGGTCATCACCGATGACGCGGCATCGCCCGCCGCCTAACGTTTAGCGGGCATCTGCCGATAAATAATGCACCAATTCGAGCACCTTGCCGCTTCGCGCGCGGCCCGGCATTTCCTATTATCATTCGCCGGAACTTTGTTGGCTGCGGGCTCTTATCAAGCCTTCGGTAACCTCCAAAACTTGGAGCATGAGTTTCGATGCGGATCCGCGCGGGCTACGAGATTTCCTACGAGTGTCCTCAGCCGACACCGATGATCCTGCAATTGAGCGTGCATTCCTCGCGTGTGCATGACCTGCTGACGCAGGATCGCATCGCGATGGATCCGACCATTCCGGTCAACACCTATCACGACATCTTCGGCAATTTCTGCCACGTCGTCACCGCGCCCGCCGGGCGCACGACTTTCTCGGCCGACTTCCTGGTGAACGATTCTGGCTGGCCCGATGCGGTAGCGCCCGATGCCGAGCAGCATCGCTTGCAGGACCTGCCGGTCGACGTGCTGGTCTATCTGCTCGGCAGCCGCTACTGCGAAACCGACAGATTATCCAATACCGCTTGGTCGCTGTTCGGCGGCCTGCCGAAAGGCTGGCCTCTGGTGCAGGCGATTTGCGATTACGTGCATAACCGCATCGCCTTCGGCTATCAGCATGCCAGCCCGATGAAAACGGCATGGGACGCCAACAATGAACAGCGCGGCGTCTGCCGCGACTTCGCCCATCTCGCCATCGCTTTGTGCCGCTGCATGAACATTCCGGCGCGCTACTGCACCGGTTATCTCGGCGACATCGGCGTGCCGCGCGATCCGGCGCCGATGGATTTCAGTGCCTGGTTCGAGGTCTTCCTCGGCGGTCGCTGGTGGACAGTCGACGCCCGCCACAACGTGCCGCGCATCGGCCGCATCCTGATGGCGCGCGGCCGCGACGCCACCGACGTCGCCATCGTGACCTCGTTCGGCCCCTGCACGATGGCGGGGTTCAAGGTGGTGACCGACGAGGCCGTCCCGCAGACGGCCTGATCGCGATCGATCGATGACAAAAAAATGCCGGCGCGAGGCCGGCATTTTTCTTTTCTTGTCATTCCGGGGCGTGCGAAGCACGAACCCGGAATCCAGCCAAATCGTATTTATGTTCTTATTTCTGGATTCCGGATCGCCGCATTCGCGGCGTCCGGAATGACGGAGATTGCCTTTTAGCGCCGGCGGAAATTCGGCCGGCGGCTTTGCGGAGACGGCGAGGGAGCGTCGCCCTTGTGGCGGAAGCTGATGCGCCCGCGTTGCAGGTCGTAGGGCGACATTTCGACGATCACGCGGTCACCGACGCCGGTGCGGATGCGGAACTTGCGCATCTTGCCGGCGGTGTAGGCCAGCACCTCGTGCTCGTTGTCGAGCTTTACCCTGAAATTCCCGTCCGGCAACACTTCGGTCACCGTGCCGTCGAATTCCAGCAATTCTTCCTTCGCCATCCAATTCCTCTCCCGGTATCCCGCCCATTATCCGGCGCCAGTATCCCGCACCTTGGGCCGCTCTACATATCCGAATATCGGCTCCCGTCCCAAGGGCAAAACTCAAAATCCAGTACCTTGGGACGGGGCTTTTTCAAGCTATTGTAGCCTTAGCGCGGCGTCCGATTGCCGGTGCGCTGCAGGAACGTAACAGTTCCAATGCTGTTTGGCTCGCCCGGCGAGGCTTCCGCGCGCGGGATCTGTGGGTTGCTACCCTGGCTGCCCCGGTGGGAGCGGCCCTGGTTGCTGCCGTTGCTGCCGTTGCTGCGGTTGCCGCCATTGCCATGATTCTGGCCGCCACTGCCGCCGCCACCATTACCGCCGTGACCGCGCTGCGTGCGGCCGCGATTGGGCCGGTTGCTGGCCTGGTGGTGGTCGGCCGGGCGCTGCGCCGGACGGACGCCGGTGCGCTTGTCGATCGACGGGATGGTGATACGGATCATGCGCTGGATATCGCGCAGGAACGCTGCTTCTTCGTGATCGCAGAATGAGATCGCGATGCCATCGGCGCCGGCGCGCGCGGTGCGGCCGATGCGGTGGACATAGGATTCCGGGATGTTCGGCAGATCGTAGTTGACCACGTGGCTGACGCCGTCGACGTCGATGCCGCGGGCGGCGATGTCGGTGGCGATCAGGATGCGCAGCTTGCCGTTACGGAAGTCGGCGAGCACGCGCTCGCGCTGGTTCTGCGACTTGTTGCCGTGGATAGCCTCGGCGCCGAAGCCGGACTTCTGCAGATGGCGGACGACCTTGTCGGCGCCATGCTTGGTGCGGGTAAACACCAGGACGCGATCGGTGGTCTCGGTCTTGAGCGTCTCGACCAAAAGGTCGTTCTTGGCCGACTTCTCGGTCAGAATGACGCGCTGGGCGATGCGGTCGACGGTCGAGGCCTGCGGCGTCACGGCGACGCGCTCAGGATTGGTCAGCATCGAATCGGCGAGCTTGGTGATCTCCTGCGGCATGGTGGCCGAGAAGAACAAAGTCTGCCGTTCCTTGCGCAGCATCGCCACAACCTTGCGGATGTCGTTGATGAAACCCATGTCGAGCATGCGGTCGGCTTCGTCGAGGACGAGGATTTCGACCTGGTTGAGCGTGATCGCGCGCTGATGCACGAGATCGAGCAGGCGACCCGGCGTAGCGACGAGCACTTCGACGCCGTGCGCGAGGCCGCGGATCTGCCGGTTGATCGGCACGCCGCCGATGGCGAGTTCGATCGCCAGCGGCTTCATGTGCCGGCCATAGGCGCGGAAGCTGTCGGCGATCTGGCCTGACAGTTCGCGCGTCGGCGACAGAACGAGCACGCGGCAGGACTTGCGTTCCGGCCGCATCCGCTTGGTGTAGAGGTGGTTGAGGATCGGCAGCGCGAAAGCCGCGGTCTTGCCGGTGCCGGTCTGCGCGATGCCAATGACATCGCGGCCGGAAAGGACGATCGGAACGGTCTGGGCCTGGATCGGAGTGGGGGTGACGTAGTTCTCTTCGACAAGGGCGCGAAGGATCGGCTCTGCGAGGCCGAAGTCGTTAAATGAAGTCAAAAGGTATCTTTCTATGGCAAGACGGCCGAATCGCTGAAGCGACCGACGATATCGCGGTTTTTTTGACATCCCGCGTTGCCAGGGCTGTCTTTAGTTTTCAGAAAATCGAATGGGCGGGGCGAAATTCGTATTTAGAAGTTCGTGCACGCAGCCCGCAAACCCGAAGACCGGGTCGTTCATTCGCAAAGCTGATATGACAGCGTTCGGTGGTCATTTCAAGGCAGGTTTCTGCTTTATTGCCCCGAATGATGAATAAAGTGACCCGTAGGTCATTCCGGAACGGCCCTTTTGGGCCGTATCTGGAATCCAGCCCTGCTTTTCGAGAAGAGGGGGAGCGATTGGACAAGGCCCGGTCAATCGGGGATTGTCGCCTCCGGACCGCCTAAAACGCCAGCCGGAGCTGCAAAAATGCCGTTTCCCAGGGCCTCCTCGGCCCTTTCCCGCTTCACCGTCCTCGATCTCACCCGCGTCCGCTCGGGGCCGACCTGCGTGCGCCAGCTTGCCGACTGGGGCGCCAACGTCATCAAGATCGAGACGCCGCCGCATCTGGAAAAGGGCGAGGGGCCGGGCGGGCCGCGCGACAATGCCGACTTCCAGAACCTGCATCGCAACAAGCGCAGCATCACCCTCGATCTGAAGTCGCCGGTGGGGCTCGCCGCTTTCAAGCGGCTGGTCGCGAAGGCCGATGTTGTTGTCGAGAATTTCCGTCCCGACGTGAAGGGCCGTCTCGGCATCAATTACGAGGCACTCAAAAAGGTCAACAAGCGCATCATCCTCGCCAGCATTTCCGGTTTCGGCCAGGACGGGCCGTATCGCGACCGTCCGGGCTTCGATCAGATCGCGCAGGGCATGGGCGGGCTGATGTCGATCACCGGCCTGCCGGGTCAGGGCCCGGTGCGCGTCGGCATTCCGGTCGCCGACCTGTGCGCCGGCCTGTTCGCCGCGCTCGGCATCCAGACCGCGCTGCTGGAGCGCGAAGTGTCCGGCGAGGGCCAATGGGTCAACACCTCGCTGCTGCAGGCGCAGATCTTCATGCTCGACTTCCAGGCGGCGCGCTGGCTGCAGATGGGTGAGGTCGCCAAGCAGGCCGGCAACGATCATCCGACCACGATCCCGACCGGCGTGTTCAAGACCGCCGACGGCTACATCAACATCGCCGCCGCCGGCCAGGCGATCTGGGAGCGGCTGTGCCACGCGATTGGCGCACCGGAGCTGATCGATAATCCCGACTACAAGAGCAACAGTCTGCGCTCGAAGAACCGCAAGGCGGTCAATGCCGCGATCGAGGCCAAGACGCCGGCCAAGACCAGCGCGGAATGGATCGATCTGTTCGAGAAAGCCGGCGTGCCGTCGGGGCCGATCTATAATATCGATCAGGTCTTCGCCGATCCGCAGGTCAAGCATCTCGGCATCGCGCAGGACGCCAGCAAGCCGAATGGCGAGACGCAGACTTTCGTCGGCCAGCCTTTCGCGCTGTCGCGCACGCCGAGCAAAATCGCCGCCACGCCGCCGGCGCAGGGCGAGCATACCGATGAAGTGTTCAAGGAATTCGGCTTCACCGACAACGAAATCGCCGAGCTGCACACGGCGAAGGCCGTCTAACGAAATAGGGAAACGCGCAATGACCGTCACCGACAAAATGCTGTCGCGCACCGAAGGCAGCGTCGGCTATCTGACCTTCAACAATCCCGAGCGGCACAACGCCGTGTCGCTCGACATGTGGGAAGCCGCCGAAGGCTATCTCGACACCTTCCGCAACGACCCGAAGATCCGCGTCGTGGTGGTGACCGGTGCCGGCGGCAAGGCCTTCGTCTCGGGCGCCGACATTTCCAAGTTCGCTGACGAGCGCGCGACCAAGGAAGGCTCCGACCGCTACAATGAAGCCGTCGATCGCGCCTATGAGGCCTTCTATTCCTTCCCCAAGCCGACCATCGCGATGATCCGCGGCTACTGCATCGGCGGCGGCGTTGGCTTGGCGCTGTGCTGCGACATGCGCATCTGCACCGAAGGTTCGAAATTCGCGGTGCCGGCGGCCAAGCTGGCGCTCGGCTATCGTTACGCCGGCTTGAAGAAACTGGTCGATCTGGTCGGGCCGTCTTTCGCCAAGGAAATCTTCTTCACCGCGCGCCAGTTCAGCGCCGCCGAAGTGCAGATGATGGGCCTGGTCAACCGCGTGCTGCCGGACGCCGAGCTGGAGAGCTACGTCAAGAATTATGCAGAGACCATCGCCGGCAACGCGCCGCTGACCGTCGACTCGGTCAAGTTCATCGTCGCGCAGGCGCTCGCCGACGAGAGCAAGCGCGACCTGAAGAAATGCGAGGCGATGGTGCAGGCCTGCTTCGCCTCAAACGACTACACCGAAGGCCGCAAGGCGTTCATGGAAAAGCGCAAGCCGAAGTTCACGGGCTCTTAGCTACGTTCCCCGGGCGCAGTGCAGCGCGAGCGAAGCGAAGTGGTGCGCTGCAGACCCGGGGTCCAAAGCCGCAAATGAGAAAGCTGGGTCCCGGATCTGCGGAGCAGCAATCACAACTCGCGTATACGCGACTTGTGCATTTTAAATGCCCAAGTCGGATATATCCGACTTGGGATATGCTGCACCGCGTCCAGGACACGTGCGTCTCTGGCCGCGCGCTGACGAAAGTGCTATCTCACGGCTCGAATTCATTTGGTCCCGGGTAACCACGAGGTTCGTTATGTATTCAGATCTGAAAATGTATATCGACGGTCAATGG
>JAQSCR010000582.1 GCA_029945495.1 Pseudolabrys sp.
ATCGCGCAACGCGGCCGAGCAGGTGATGCGTTTTCACGAAGGCGCGGTGAACGCCGTGGCCTTTCTCAGGGACGGCCGCATGGTCACGGCCGGCGCCGATGCGCGTATAGCGGTCTGGGTCAGCGGACAGTCCGAGCCTGAAGCAACGTTCGATGGCCATACGGCGCCGATCGCAAGCCTCGCGGTTTCGCCGGGCGGCGTTTGGCTTGCATCGGCCTCGTGGGATCATACGGTGCGCTTGTGGCCGCTCAAAGGTGGTTCACCACGCGTGTTTGAAGGCAACAGCCAGAACGTCAACGGCGTTGCCTTCTCGCCCGACGGCCGCGATTTGGTGAGTGCGGGATATGACGCGACATTGCGCATCTGGCCGATATCCGGCAACGGCAGCCCCATCCTGCGCAACCTGCCGACGCCACTCAACTCTGTCTTGATTGCCCCTGATGGTGAAATCGCCGCCGCCGGCGCCGACGGTAAGGTCTATTTTCTTTCTCCGCAGGGTGAGATGCGCGCAGAGGTACAGGCGTCGCCGACGCCGGTCATCGCTCTCGCTATTTCCAAGGACGGCGCGCTTGTCGCCGCCGCCGGTATCCGCGGTTCGGTCGCTGTGATCGAACGCAACACGCGCAAGGTTCAGAAGACGTTGGTTGGGCCTGGTCTGCCGGTGTGGTCGGTGGCTTTCTTTCCCGATAACCGCACCTTGTTGACGGGCGGCGCCGACCGGATGCTTCGGCGGTGGAACTCTGTCAACGGAGAGCCGATTGACACCGTGGCGATTGGCGCGCCGGACGACCCGTTGTCTGCTTATGCCGGCGATCGCGGCGCCGAGGTATATCGCGCCTGCGTCGCCTGTCACACGCTGACCCCGGACGAAGGCAACAAGGCAGGACCAAGTCTGGCCGGCATATTCGGTCGCAAGATCGCTACACTGCCTGGCTATCGCTATTCCGACGCGCTGAAACAAATGGACATTGTTTGGACGCCGGAGACGCTCGCTAAGATGTTTGAAATCGGGCCGGCTGCGTATACCCCCGGCACCAAGATGCCGGAACAGACCATCGGCTCGGCCGACGACCGAAAGGCGCTGGTGGAATTTCTTGGCAGGGCAACGGGCAAGAAGTGACCACCGACCCTAGCTTTGGTCTTTCTGCTCGCGCTCGCGCAAATAGTCTTCGGTCGTGCGCACCGGAGGGCGCGGCGTGGTGGCGAACGGGTCGAAGTTCTCCTTTGCCATCGCGCTGACGCGGCAATCCGCGCACATGCGGACAACATCGAGCCGCTCCTTGGAGTTCTTGAACATCCAGTGCTGGCCTTCCAGCTTGGCGACCACCCGCTCCACCGTGCTTTTCACGCCGAAAGGCGTGTTGCAACTGATGCAGAGAAACGGCTCTTCCTCCTTGATGACCCGGTTCCGCGCGGCGAAGGAGAGGAAGTTCATCTGCGGTTTCAGCGTAATCACTTTTTCCGGGCAGGTCGCCTTGCACAGCCCGCATTGCACGCAGGCATCTTCCGCGAAGCGCAGCATCGGCCGCTCGGGATCGTCGGATAGGGCGCCGGTCGGGCAGGCGGACACGCATGCGAGACACAGTGTGCAGCCCTCGACATTCACCTCCACCGTGCCAAACGGCGCGCCCTCCGGCAGCATCACGACATCGACCGGCGCCGGCGCAACTGCATGCATCTCGCGCAAAGCCAGCCGCATCACTTCGCGCTTGCCGCCCACGGCGGAGAAGGTCGCCGGTTTAGCGGCACCCTCCATCGAAGCCACTGCGCGCAACAGGGAGCCGAGCGAATCCGGGTCGTCGGTTTCGATGGTCGCCACGCGCGCGCCGTCGAAACCGAGGCCGGCGAGAATCGGCTCCGCTAATCCGATGGTCTTGGCGAGGCCCGCGACATCGTGGCGCGGTTTGGCGCGCAGGAGAAAGCGCACTGCGGAAGCACCATAAGCAAAGGCCGCCGCCACAGCTTCCAGCCCGACTTGTGTGACTTCGTTGACCTGTACGGGCAATACGTTCGCCGGCAGGCCCTCGCCATAACGGGCGAGCGCGTCAATTAATTCGCCACCATGGTCGGCATCGTGGAACATTACGACCGCCCGTTTGCCGCCAGCGCCGCGATAGGTGGCAAGCAGCGTGCGCAACTGGCGCATCATCGCGTCGGCGGACGGCAGAGCGTAGGCCGCGGCGCCGGTCGGACAAACTGCGGCACATTGGCCGCAGCCGGCGCAAATCTGCGGATCGATAATGACATGATCGCCGTTGGGCGATATCGCCCCGGTCGGACACAGGTCGAGACAGCGGCGACAGCCGACGATCTTTGACCGCGAATGCGCACATAGACCTTCGTTGAAATTGATGTAGCGCGGCTTGTCGAAGGAGCCGGTCAAATCGCGCGCTTTGAGTACGGCGCGCAGCACCGCCGTTGGATCGGCCGGATCGGCGCGCAAATATCCGTCGCGCAAGTCGGCAGCGGGAAACAGCGGCGCATCACCCGACAAATCGATCAGGATATCGCAGCGCGATACCGCGCCGTTGCGCGCAACCCCGAAGGCGAGCTCGCTGCGCGAGGAAGGGCTGGGAACAGCGTACTCGTCGATCGTTAGTTCGAATGCGCCGAGATGGCCTTTCGCGGAGACAATAGAACCTTTCACAACGGGAAATTCAGTGACTCGAACCGGGGCGATGCCAACAGGCCGCTTGATCAGAACCGTGACGTCGAGATGATCCTTTAGAAGATGAGCGGCTTCGACCACGCGCTCGTCATTGCCATAAAGCAGGGCCACGCCTTCGCTGGATAGGGTAACCCAAGGATAGTTCGGCATGGGTTCGGTCGCCGCCGCGATCAGCGCCGCCATCTTGGGACCGCTTGCCTTGGCGTCCTTCGACCAACCGGCGGTCTCGCGGATATTGACGAAACTAATCGCGCCGGCGCCTTCGGTCTCATTCGAGACTTCGGTGAACAGTGGCGCTTCCTGCGTGCAAGCAACGAGAATTGGGGCGCCCGCGGCGGCGGCTTTACGAAATTTGTCCAGTTCCGCGCGACATAGCTGGCGGCCTGCGATCACCACCGTATCGCCGCACGCCCGCCGCACCGCCTCGCCATCGAGCGGCATCGTGTCCTCGCAAGAACAGATGAGAATGCTACGCGGCCCGTCGGCCATCTATTTGCCGCCTTTTTCGTTGGTCTGGCGCCTGAGATGGCGAATGCCATTCGGGGCGTCGCTTCGGTGCCTAATCCTTGCGGTCACGGGACTGGCTTTGGCGCCTTCCCAAGCGTAATTATAGTTATTCTGATGAAGAAGTAATAGCGAGGATGAATGCCGCTGGAAACCCCGGCCCGGCCCCGAAACTCGTCAGAGCCGGAACTGTCGCTTCCGCCGCCTTTCACGCCGGTCCGATTGCGCGAGTTCGGCGATGCTTTTGAGCACGCGGTAACTGTCGCGCCGGAGCATGGAGCTGGCACATTAGTCTATGTCGGACGCTTCGACCTTACGGAGTTCGCCGTGGTCGTGGAGCCGGATGAGCCACTCGCCCAGGCGCGGCGCGTCTTTTATGCCGGCATGGTGGCGCTGGCCGACGCGCTATCGTCATATGCGTTGCCGGAGACCTCGGTCACGATCGGATGGCCGGATTCCATTTCGGTCAACTTAGGGCTGGTCGGCGGTGGTCGGCTCGGTTGGCCGCGTGGAACGAGCGAGCACGAAGTGCCGCAGTGGTTGGTGTTCGGCGCCATGATCCGCACCGTCTCAATGACGGGTGCCGAACCTGGACTTAATCCCCTGGTAACGGCTCTTGAAGAAGAAGGCTTCACCGAAGGGCTTTCCAACCATGTGGTAGAGAGTTTCTCCCGTCACTTCATGCTTGCCATCGATTCATGGCAGGAAAAGGGGTTCGGCGCGGTCGCGAACGATTATCTGGCGCGCCTGCCGATCGTAAAAGGCGTGCGCCGAGACATTGACGATAACGGCGATCTGCTGCTCCGCCGCATGGGAAAAGTCGACGTCGAACGCGATGCCTTGCTGCCGCGTCTGGCAGACCCATCATGGCGCGATCCCGTCACCAAGGGGCCACGGGCGTGAAATTGCTGCGCACCATAAGGCTCGATCCTTCGGATATGTTCGTATTCGAGAAGGCCGCCGAACCTGGCGAGTGGGCGGTGTCGGGCACCTTCGTGTTCTGGGATACCGATGCCGCGGCGCTGGAAGGCAAAGCACGGTCGGCGTTCCGCGGCGGCTTCCTTGGCGTCGAATCGCTCGGCTGGTCGACGCTGGTACAGATCGTCGAGGCGAGCGAGGCCGATCGGGCATGCGTGGTCGATTTGCTCGCGGAAAAGCTGATCGCCCATTTCGGCGCGCCCGATATGGATGCGGCGCGCGCGGCCGCGACGGAAGAGGTAGCGTTCGCCGAGTCGCTTTGCAGCCAGCCGAAAGATATGCTTGTCGGCGTGCATCGGAGTTTCGAGGACGGCGCCGTGCGTGAGACGTTTCGTACCTTGCGTCCGCGCGAGGGCGCCGCGCCCAATCGTGTATTCGCTTTTCTCGAAGTTGAAGGCGAAGACGCGGATGAGATTCAATCCGCAGATCGCGTCGACCTCGTTGCCATGGCCGGCAGAGAGCGCAAATGACAGATTTCTGGATTTCCTGCGGGCATCATCTGGTTGATCGCGAGCAAGGCGGCGGCTTGCTGGTGACCGACGAGTTTCTCAAGGTGTATCTGGCTCGGCCGGAGTTGATACCGCCGCCTGACGCATGCGTCGTCGAGCAAACGCTATATAGCGCGCTGCTCTCAAATCCGCGCATGGCTATATCGTTGTCGGACATCGCCGCCATCACGGATGCCGATGCGCGGGAAAATTGGCAGGTGCTGATTGCTTTCCGGGATCTGCTGCTGCGGCACAAGACGCTGGAAGGCGCTTATGCCGAGTTGATGCGCAACGGCACCGGAAAAACGCCGCTGTTATTCGTCAATCAACTGGCCCATGTCATCCTGCGTAATGCCCTCGATGGCGTCGAGGACCCGCTGGTGGTGCGTGCGGCTGAATTGTTTTTCCGCACCCAGCGCGTCACATTGCATGAAGGGTTGCTGCTGGGCGCCGACGAGGAGATCATCGGCGGCATCAATCCTGCACCGCAATCGCCGTTGGTATCGATGCTGGGCATTCCGGCGGATGCCCAGATCGACGTCCTCAACGAGGAAAACGCTTCGGGTTATTGGGAGCGCAGCGATCAGTTCGACATGGCCATCGATCTCACCGCTGGGCACGCGGGGCTTGTGGCGCTCGCCGAGGCGATGCGGCGCTGGATCGTGCATGTGCACGGTGTCGAGGTGACGATCGAGCCTCTGTCGGAACTGCGGGAGGTCAATCTCGCCTGGTATGTCGGGCTCGATGCCGACGCCACCAAGATCGGCGACATGATGTGGAACGGCGACGAGATCGACGAAGCGACTATGTCGCGGGTCGTTGGGCTGTTCGCGCTCTCCTTCCGCGATCCATCGGTTGTTCTCGACAGGGTCAAGGGCGAGCCGGTCTACCTCATTCTGGCAATGACGCCGGAAAAGACCATCCGCATGAAGCCGCAGAATCTGGTAACCGGATTGCCAATCAGGCATTTGGAGGCCGTCAGTTGAGCGCGTCATCTCCCCTGGCCAGTATCGCCGTCGGCGTATGCGTCGAGCGCAGCAAAAGCGCCAGCCAGTGGGCCGATTTCTACTGGCGTCCTTCCGGTGTTTTAGCCGGCGCGCCGGACACGGCGCCATGGACGAAGCTGTCTGACGACGGCGATCACGCGACCTTTTTCGTCGGCACCACGTCGATTGATCTATACCGCACCGAGACGACCTATTATCGCAGCAATCTCGAATCCAGCTCGCCCTCTTTGTGGATTGCGCTGCGCGCGACTGGCGGGGAGCCGCCTTTTACCGTTGCCGTTGTAACGGCCGATCCGGCAGAAGGCGAAGGCCTGACAGAAACCGCAACCGATCTGGTCGAGCAGGTGCCGATGCCGCCCGTGATCCAGAGCCTTGTCGAGGCCTTTATCGCCGAGCATCATGTCGAGGAACGGTTCGTCAAGCGCAAGCGTGACCGTGCCAATCCGGAAGCATTGGCGCGCGGAGCGGCGGAGCCCGGAAAGGATCGCGAATGACGGAGCCGGATAACTTCCTGTCGCGTTGGTCGCGCAAAAAGCGTGGCGCGGTCGAAGAGGCGGCGCCGGCGGCGGGCGTCGCGGTCAGCGCCTTGACGCCTGCCGAAGCGACCGACGGCAAACCGCCTGTTCAGCAGGAAGAGAAGAAGGCAACGGATGTGCCTTTCGACCCCGCCAGTCTGCCATCGCTCGATTCGATCGGGGCGCAAACCGATGTTCGCGTCTTCCTGCAGGCGGGTGTTCCGGCGGACCTGACGCGTGCGGCCCTTCGTCGCGCCTGGACCGCCGACCCGGCGATTCTGAATTTCAAAGGACTGCAAGAGAACGACTGGGATTTCAACGACCCAAACAGCATGTTCGGTTTCGGTAAGTTAGATCCCGATTTTGATGTCGAACGAATGCTCGCCTCGGTGTTTGGCGAGACGCCCAAGGAGACAAGCCCGTCGTCGGTCGATGACGCCACTCGCGAGTCATTGCCGCCCACGGACGCAGTGGCGGCAAGCGCTAATCATCGAGAGCCGGACCACGTCATAATGCCTGCCGGTGATGAAACTGGCACCCTGCCGGATAGTTCCGAGCTGGTGTCGAACAATCCCGATAGTTGCGTTGTGCAGCGCACTGCAAATATTGCGACGCAGCAAGGTGAACCAGACTTGACCAACACGCCGCACACCCGCACCCGTTCGCACGGCGGCGCCTTGCCGCGATAATCGTGCGACATGTCATGTGCAGGACCCGTTTCATAGCCACGGGCTATTGACCTGTCTGCTTGTCAGTTCATACTCACATTGTAATCATTCGTAAGAGGGTCGAATGCGCGATCCGGGTCTCAATCAAGCGATTGAAGCGGTCGGTGGCGTGAGCGAACTCGCGCGCCGGTTGGGAATTGCGCAGCCGTCTGTTTCCAACTGGAGCCGCGTGCCCCCCGAGCGAGTGGTCTCGGTCGAAAGTCTGACCGGAGTCGCACGTGTCGTGCTTCGACCCGACCTCTATGGCGAACCGCAAATGGCCGTCGATATCGATGAAGTGGATGCGGCACGGGCGAAAGAATATGCGCTGTTGTCGGCCTTGCTGGTGCGCGCGCCCGATGCGAAGTTGCTGGAAAACCTTGCCCTTTTGCGGGGTAACGCCACTCCGCTCGGTGTTGCTCACATCGCGTTGGCGGAAGCGGCCAGCCAAACCACCGTCGCGCGTGTGGAACGCGAATTCTTCGATCTCTTCATCGGCATGGGTCGCGGCGAGTTGATGCCGTATGGCTCATACTATCTTACCGGGTTCTTGAACGAGCGGCCGCTCGCGCGTCTGCGCGAAGACCTCGGCAAGTTCGGTATCGAGCGCGTCGAGAACAACGCGGAGCCTGAGGATCAGGCCGCTACGCTTTGCGAGATCATGTCCGGTCTTGCCGACGGCCGTTTTGGGGCGCCGCTCGGAACCGACCAGCAGATTTTCGAAAAACATGTGGCCCCATGGATGGGCCGCTTCTTCACCGATCTTGAGCGTGCGGAAGCGGCACGTTTTTATCGCGCAGTCGGAACTATAGGTCGGCTGCTTGTTGAAATTGAGAGCGAGGCCTTCGCGATTTCTTGAGACGCGAATTGGTCGTCGGCGGACAAGGAGACTAGCGATGACGGAACATAACGGAAAGCTCGGGCGCCGCGATTTTCTTCGCGCACTTGGTGCTGGCGCCGGGGTGGCGGTCGCTACCGCCGCGCCGCTTGCCAGCGAGGCGGTCGCCGTCGAAACCACCGATGAAAAGCTAAAGGCGCGCTACAAGGAATCCGACCACATCAAGGCGTATTACCGCGTCAACCGCTATCCGACGAAGTAAGGGAGGCACGCCGTGCTGATTAAGAGAACAGAACGTCAGGCGCGCCGCGGATCACTCGCCGCCGCTATAGTTGACCAAGCCGGCGGCTTCGACCGCCGGACCTTCCTGCGTCGCGCCGGCTTTGCTGCCAGCGGACTTGCCGCTGTCGGAGCGCTACCGCTCGGCAATGTGCGCAAAGCCGAGGCCGCCGCAGCAGGGCCGCTCACGTCCGGTGCCACGATTCGCAAGAGCGTTTGCACCCACTGCGCGGTCGGCTGCACTGTGACTGCCGAAGTTTCCAATGGCGTGTGGATCGGACAGGAGCCGAGCTGGGATTCGCCGATCAATCGCGGCTCGCACTGCGCCAAAGGCGCGTCGGTGCGCGAACTTGTACACAGCGACCGTCGCCTGCGCTACCCGATGAAACTCGTGGACGGACAGTGGACCAGAACCTCCTGGGAAACTGCAATTAACGAGATCGGTGACAAGCTAGGCCAGATTCGCGCGAAGTCGGGTAGCGATTCGGTCTATTGGCTCGGCTCCGCCAAGATGACCAATGAAGGC
>JAQSCR010000583.1:0-4811 GCA_029945495.1 Pseudolabrys sp.
GAAGGTTCTAACCTAGGTGACCTAATGCAGACCAACACGCTCGAAGTCGGGAACCTATTCTCGGTCCTCGGCGCTCACGGCATTGAAAAGCAGCTGCAACGCGTTGCCGGTGTCTGTCGGGTCGCAGTCAACCCCGTCTCCGGTTTGACGACTGTCTCTTACGATCCGGAGAAGACCAATCTCTCGGCAATACAGGAGGCGATTGAGGATTGCGGCTTTCATTGTGCCGGCGAAGCCTTGCCCAGGCACATTTGCGAAGGCCACTCGATATCGAGCATGCCCCCTTCGGGGACCGCGACCCGGCAAATCCAACCTGCGGTCTCCGGGGCGCATAAGGACCACGCAAGGACGTCGCCGGGCGGCATGATCTCGGCGGACGCGAACGCCGATCACAAGGTGCACGGCGAAGGAAAAGGTGACGCCATGGCGCATGAGATGGGCCACGGCACCGACATGGACATGCAAGCCATGGTCCGCGACATGCGCAATCGCTTCTTGATTGCCCTCGCCTTCAGTCTGCCGATCTTCGCCTTTTCTCCGATGGGCATGGATTTCATTCAAATCCCAACACCCTTCGGCCTGCGACTCGACATTGTATTATTCGTGCTGGCCAGCGCCGCCATCCTCTATCCGGTCTGGCCTTTCATTATTGCGGCCTATCGTGCAATCCGTAGTGGCGTTGCAAATATGGCTGTGCTGGTCGTCCTGAGCGTCGGCACCGGGTACCTGTTCAGCGTCGGTTCCACCTTCTTTTATGGCGGCCAACAGTTCTACGAAGCGTCGTCAATTCTGCTGGTCTTCATCTTGCTCGGTCACTGGCTCGAAATGCGCGCGAGGGCAGGCGCTTCCGAAGCAATCCGCGCCCTCATGGATATGGCGCCCCCTAAGGCAACTGTGCTGCGGGATGGCAAGGAGTTGGAGGTACCGACCGCAGAAGTCGTTTCCGGCGATACGGTCGTGATCAAACCGGGGAACAAGATTCCGGTCGACGGGACCGTGCTGGAAGGTGCCTCGCTGGTCGACGAATCGATGCTCACCGGCGAATCGATGCCGGTAGATAAGAAAATCGGCGACGCGGTGATTGGCGCGACCATCAATAAGAGCGGCACATTCCAATACCGCGCAACTAAGGTCGGCGCGGACACGGCGCTCGCTCAGATCGTCAAGCTCGTCCAGGAAGCGCAGAATTCCAAGGCGCCCGCGCAGCTGCTGGCGGATCGTGCCTCGCAATGGCTGGTTCTGGCTGCCGTTGCCGTGGGAATTCTCACATTCGTCGTCTGGTATTGGTGGATTGGCCAATCCTTGCTGTTCGCACTTAGCCTCACGATCACCGTCTTCGTGATCGCATGTCCCGATGCGCTCGGGCTAGCCACGCCGATGGCGATCATGGTCGGAACTGGTCTTGGCGCGATGAACGGCATTCTGTTCAAGAATGCGTCAGCGCTAGAGGACGCAACCAAGTTAAATGTCGTTATCTTCGACAAAACCGGCACGCTGACGATGGGCCAGCCCGAGGTCGTCGACTTAGCACTCGCTGCCGGTGCTTCCGATGAGCATCTGTTGTCCGTGGCTGCGGCCGTGGAAGCAGGATCGGACCATCCTCTGGCCCAGGCAATCCTGCGCCGTGCGGCGGACGTGAAGGTACCTAAGGCGAGCGAATTCAAGAACCTTGAAGGCAAAGGCGCGCAAGCCCAAGTGGACGGCAAGCCAGTATTGCTTGGCAATAAGCTGTTGATGACCGAGAACAGAATAGACCTTGGCGAACTTGGCGCAAAATCCGAGGAAATGCAGGGCGCGGGGCGGACCGTGGTTCATCTGGCCGTGGACGGCAAACTTGTGGGCTTGATCGCAATAGCTGATGCAGTGAGACCGACCGCAATAGAAGCGATCAAGGCGTTGCGCGCGCGTGGCGTCGAAGTCGCCATGCTCACCGGCGACAATCAGGGCACGGCAGATCGCATCGCAAAGAGTCTGGGGATCGACCGAGTGTTGGCCAACGTGTTGCCTGGCGACAAGGCAAGCAAGGTCAAGGAGCTACAGGCTCAAGGCAAGAAAGTCGGCATGGTCGGCGACGGCGTGAATGACGCCCCGGCTTTGACCCAGGCCGATGTTGGCTTCGCAATTGGTGCCGGCACCGATGTCGCAATGGAGAGTGCCGACATCGTGCTGATGAAGAGCGACCCTTTCGACGTCGTAGGCGCCATCGAACTATCTCGTGCCACACTCAGAAAAATGCATCAGAATCTTTGGTGGGCGGTAGGCTACAACGTCATTGCCTTCCCGTTGGCTGCCGGCGTTCTTTACCCATTCTTGCTTGGCCCAAGCATCGCAGCATTGGCAATGTCCGGTAGTTCTGCGCTTGTCGCGATCAATGCCCTTATGTTGAAGCGAACCAAGCTGACCGGCCTGGGGACAGGACCTCGATCGGCCTGAAACGGCCGCAAAGAAAAAGGCCGCCAATTGCGGCGGCCTCTCACACAAACGCACAATCCAAAGCTAGCAGCCGCAGCTGTTCTTTTCACTCTTTGACGGCGTGTCCTTGCAGCATTCGCTCTTAGTGTGCTCCGCGGTTAGCAGATCGGTCGTCGGTTGGTTCGTTTGCGGTGCAGATACCGTCGCGGCCTTGGCGGGCGCTTTGGAAGCGCCGCCACAACATGAACTAGACATGTTCGACCTCCAATATTTTGCTCATTATGCATTCTCGCTACTTCATATGGAGGCGCATTGTGCTAAATCAAGATCGTAAATCGAAAGCGGAGATTAAATTGAAAGTTGTCGTCAACTGCCGATGTCCTGGCCGCCCGGATTGGCGGGTTGGCTCTTGAGCCTTCCCCTCCAAAGCGATATCAGCAAAACGAGCCCGGTGATGACGCTTCATACCAAGGCTCAACGTCTTGCGACTGACGTAGCTCCGCTGCCCCAGTATTTACGACTCAAAAAGATTGCTATTTCAGACTGAGGGAAGCCTCGGGACGACCCAATGCTAGCGACCCTGCCGCACAAGGAGCGCTGCGTCCGATGAAATTGCCTGTCGCGCGACGCTATTCGTCCATGCAAAAGGCCGCGCATTGGGTGCTGTTTGGCCTATGTATTTCTCAATTTCCGACGGCGTATGCGATCCAGAGAACGCACATGGGCGGCCCCTTCGGCATTAAGCCTGCGCCGCTCGATTTGTTTCTTCACAAAGTTCATGCATGGGGCGGTTGGACAATATTGATACTTGCGATTATTATGCTCACGATCCGACTTGTCCGGGGCGCACCGGCACTGCCGCACGGCATGTCCGCTTGGCAACGTTGGCCCGCGCGCACAGTGCACGCCAGCCTGTATGGGTTCATTCTTGCTTTGGCGGTGACCGGTACGGGAGCAATGTATGTTGCAATCGGATTTGCCCCGATCCACATCGCTCTCACGAAATTTGGCATCGCCCTTGTGATTTTACACGTGCTGGCCGTCATTTGGCATCAAGTCGTCCGCCGCGACGGTCTACTCCTGCGAATGATGCCGGAAGGTCGGGGTGTTTCCGCGCAACTTCACAGCATCGGATCGAAAACGGTATCGGGCGAACTCGGCAATATTGGCTGTAAATCGGCGCCGAATTAAGCCCCTTGGACTAGCCGCAGTAATTCCTTGTGGAGCATAGTGGAAACGGCATCGGGGGGCACGATCGGCGCCGATCGTGACCCCACCCCGCCAGGACGTTGTTCGATAGCCCACAAAGCGTTATGGCTGTTAGCTGCAGCAACTTGACCCCTGTGTCGATTTACACCTTGATCAGCCGCACAGCCTCAAGCTTGAATTCCCGCGTAAACTTTCGCCGCTCCACGACGCACCTCCGTTCGATTAGAACACCTAACTCGGTGTCTTCGGAACCAGATGCAGGCCAGGCCAGTGAATTTCTCACTGGCCCGACGCATGGATTTAGTCTTTCGGATTAGCACCTTCGGCTGCATTTTCAAGTACGCGTCCGGTCACGGCATCGACACCAACTTCGCGCCATTGCTTGCCCTGCTTCAGATCGAACGAGTAGCGCAATCCGCTTCCGCCGCCTTCGCGCTCAAGTTCTTCCGCCATGATCTTGCCCGGGTGGGCCTTGAGCGCGATGGCGCGGGCTTTGGTCATGGTAACTCTCGCCCCGGACGCCAACGCCGTTTTGGCATGTGCGATCATCGGCGGAATTAGGACCGCAGACACGAGCGCCGCCCTACAAGCGAAGCGAATTAAGGTGTTATGGCTCTTCATGGATAACTCCGGTTTTAAGCGGCGGCGCTTCAAGTGAGGTAGCCGCCGCAGATGACCCCCATGGAGCCGATATGGGGGCGTTAGCTGTCTGCCCCCTTTCCTTAAACCTACAAATCGCCAAGGCGCGAATGGCCGTCTTACAAATCGGTAAGGTTCAAGACAGGCTTGCGCGAAGATTGGGCGGTAGACCATTGGCCACCACGCTCCGGCATCAGGGGCGATATGGAGGATGTGATGACGGCAATCGCCCTTGAAAGAACCACACCATCGCCAAATCGAGTTCCGGAAGTGACGGTCGATTTCTGGTTGGTCAAGCTTATGGCGGTCACAGTCGGCGAGACCGCAGCCGATTACCTCAATGTCCACCTTGGCCTTGGGCTGCCGGCGACCTCCGCGCTGATGGCCGGGCTGCTGATCGCAGCACTGATGTTGCAATTTGCCAAACGACGGTACGTGCCATTGGTCTATTGGCTGGCAGTGGTTTTGATCAGCGTCGTCGGCACCCTGATTAGCGACAATCTCGTTGACAATATCGGAGTTCCACTACTGACGAGCAGTCTGCTTTTTGG
>JAQSCR010000583.1:4821-8453 GCA_029945495.1 Pseudolabrys sp.
TACGCGACCGAAAAAACCCTCTCGATCCACACGATATATACCGCGCGCCGCGAGGTCTTTTACTGGCTGGCGATTCTTTTCACCTTCGCCCTCGGCACGTCGGCGGGCGACTGGCTGGCGGAAGGTCTCGGGCTTGGCTACCTCCAGGCGGGGCTCGCCTACGGTGCGGTTATCGCCCTCATTGCGGTCGCCTATTATCGCTTCCGTTTGGATGGCATACTTGCCTTCTGGCTTGCCTATATACTGACTCGCCCGATGGGAGCCTCCTTCGGTGATTTACTTGCGCAGTCGAAGGCGGACGGCGGTCTCGGCCTCGGAACCACGATTACCAGCGCAATATTCTTCACCGGCATCGCCGTTCTGATCGTCTATATGACAATTGTCAAAATGAGGCGTCGGTCATGAGGGCATCCGAAGGATGCCTACACACGAATTGTAATGGCACGTCGCTGCCCATTCTTCTTGATCCCGACTGCCGGAGTGGCATACCTAGTTCACGATGAGAATTCTCCTGATCGAAGATGACGATCGTACCGCTGCGTACGTCATGCGCGGTTTCGATGAAAATGGTCATCAGTGCGAGGTGCTGGCGGACGGTCGGGATGCGCTTTACCAAGCAACACATGAATCCTACGACGTTTTGATTGTCGACCGCATGTTGCCGGGTCTCGACGGGCTTGCATTGGTACGGGCGCTGCGGGCTGCCGGTACGATGACGCCAGTGTTGTTTCTCACCGCGATGAGTGGCCTTGAAGACCGTGTCGAAGGGTTGGATGCTGGCGGCGATGATTATCTGGCCAAGCCATTTGCCTTTTCCGAATTGTTGGCGCGGGTTAACGCGCTGGGGCGTCGTCCCCATGTACAGGTCGAGGTTACCAAACTGCGCGTCCATGATCTCGAACTTGATCTCATTCGCCGCCGGGTCGAGCGCAAGGGTCAGGTGATCGACTTGCAGCCGAAAGAGTTCAAGCTTCTGGAATATTTGATGCGCAATGAATCGCGCGTAGTAACCCGCACCATGCTGCTAGAACGGGTATGGGGATTTAACTTTGACCCCAAGACCAGCGTCGTCGACACGCATATAAGCCGCCTGCGCGCAAAAATAGACAAGCCATTTGGCATTCCGTTACTGCACACAGTCCGCAATACCGGATATTCTCTCCATGCACCCTCTTAGGCTTTTCCGCAGCACGCCGTTTCGGCTGGCCTTGGCCTTTGCCTTGCTATTTGTCTGCGCCTTTCTGCTGTCCGGGTTTGTCACCTTCAATCTCATCAAGAAGGAACTGGAGGCGCGCTATGACAGTCAAACCAAGGAACTATTTCAGGTTATCTCTCAGACCTATGGCGATAGTGACATTCAGGACGTCATTGACGCGACCCGCATGCATATCGCGGCGACCTCAAACATGCGCAATATCTTTCTGCTGCAATCAGCTAATGGCGCAATTCTCGCCGCTAACATCCCCGCTTTATCGGTTCCGGATGGCTGGTCAATTCGGCAAGGAGCCGATTTTGGAATTCGCGTTGGGTTTGCCTACCGGATATATGCCGGCAGCGTCGGCCCCGATCGGCTGATCGTAGGCACCAATAATGAAGAGACCAACGAACTTCAGGAAATTGTCGTCGCCAGCTTTGGCTGGGCGCTTCTGGTCGTCATTGCTCTGGCGATTGGCGCTGGCGCCCTGATCGCGTCGCGTGCACAACGCCGTCTCGATGCCGTGCGCGATACAATGGGGCGCGTTTCGCATGGCGAGCTTGCGGCACGCATACCATTGCTCGGGAAAGGAGACGACCTCGACCTGCTGTCCCTGGACATTAATGTTGCTCTGGAACGCTTGTCGCTCGCCGTCGAAAGCATGCGGCAGGTGAGTACCGACATTGCACATGACCTTAAGACACCCCTCAACCATCTTAGGATGACGCTTGAGGATGCCGGTCTGAAGCAAGCTCGGGGTGAACCGGTCGGGCTTGAACTGGAACTGGCGATGACCGAGGCCGGTCAGATTGACGAGACATTCGAAGCCCTATTGCGTATCGCTCAAATTGAGTCTGGCGCGCGCAAGTCGGGGTTCTGCTTGATCGAACTTTCCGATGTGCTGCCGTCGTTAGTCGATGTTTACCGCGAAGTCGCCGAGGATTCCGACCAGAAGTTCTTTTTTAATTCGGAGGTAGGCGAATCGACATTCGTGTCTGGTGACCGAGAGCTTCTTACGCAAATGTATTCAAACCTGATCGAGAATTCGATTCGCCATGCGGGAGCAGGCGCCGGTATCCGCCTGAGTCTCTTTGTGCAGGGCGATAGCGTTCACACAAGCCTTGAAGACAGCGGGCCGGGAATACCAAAAGACGAACACACCAATGTATTCCGGCGTCTTTACCGGCTGGAGAAGAGTCGAACGACACCCGGGACAGGCCTTGGCCTAAGTCTGGTCAAGGCGATTGCCGACCTGCATGGAGCAGCGATTTGGCTGGAAGATGCAGCGCCAGGGTTACGAGTCGTTCTGGCCTATCCACGCGCGGGCAAATAATTCAAGCGCGTAACGCCTTACAAATTTGTAAGGCAGCGTTTTCGAGCATCCCGCATTCTTACAAAACCGTAAGTCGCCCGATAACCCACCGAAGGGTTAGGTGGCTATAGCAGTCGTAAACGACGCGCGTCGTTGCCAGCGACGCGAGCATCGTTTCGGTAACCAAACCGTATACGAGGAATAATGAAGCACATCCCCACCGATTATTTGACCAAGGTTCCCGCGGTCACGCTCACCTTCTGGATCATCAAAATTGCCGCCACTACGCTGGGCGAAACCGGCGGCGACACCGTAACAATGACATTCCACTGGGGATATCTTTTAGGAACGGCGTTGTTCCTTGCGGTTCTGGTTGGGCTGGTTGTCGCGCAGATTGTAGCGAAGAAATTTCATCCGTCGCTATACTGGGCAACAATCGTCGCTTCTACCACCTTCGGCACGACGATGGCGGATTTCGCCGACCGTTCCTTGGGCATCGGCTATACTGGAGGATCAACTCTCGTTTTTGCCTGTCTCATGATTACTCTTGGACTTTGGTATTGGTCGCTTGGCTCCGTCTCAGTGGCTACGGTGAGCACACCAAAGGTAGAAGCGTTTTATTGGGCTGCGATCACCTTTTCACAAACCCTTGGCACCGCGCTAGGCGACTGGATGGCGGACTCGATAGGGCTTGGCTACATGGGCGGGGCAGTCGTCTTTGGGCTCGCCATTGCGCTTGTTGCCGCCGCCTATTACTGGACAAATGTATCCCGCGTCGGTTTATTCTGGGTCGCCTTCATCCTCACCCGCCCGCTGGGTGCCACCGTCGGTGATTTTCTGGATAAGCCGCTTAGTCACGGGGGGCTTGCACTGAGCCGTCCAATTGCGTCTGCGATCATTGCGGTGTTTATTGTTGGGTGCATCCTCTTATTGCCGCAGAAGGCGGGAAGTCATCCAGGACAACCAAAAACCGTGCCTGATGAGAATCTGGTCTCGCGTTCAATTCAAGTATTATGGCGCATCGTCGATGCAGCGTTCCATGTCTGACAAAACAACGGGGTGCCTTTGCCCGTACGCGCGGTGCCAACGCAAAGGGTTTTTGCCCTCCAGGTCAGCGTAAGAAGG
>JAQSCR010000584.1 GCA_029945495.1 Pseudolabrys sp.
TCAGTGAGGCGGTGTTCTGCAGCGAAAGCAAATTCGCCCGGACGCCGGCGGAGAGAGTAATAGCGGATGACATGTCAAAACCTTTCTGGTTTGCCGTACTGGCATTTGAGCGCGCGCCAATCTTAGGAGTTGGCGTGTGCCTCGGGCTGAAGCTCTCATACGGAGTGTAACGGGAGGTAAAAGCGTATGGTTAATGAGATGATAACGGCGAAAAATCTGTGTGCGGTTTACTGCCGTTAATTTTCACCGCGCGCTAACCACGGTTAGCGCATGGTTAGCCACTACGCCACCTGCGCGGCGAAAGCCGCGCGGGTAAAAATCAAACGAAAAATTTCGTCTCGATAAGATTGATGCGCCCGAGACAGATCAGATTTGCCTTAATCAGCACAACCCACTTTTGCCGCTGCATGGTCGAATGCGAGCTATTGACCGGTACCTGGTCCGTGGAGCGCATCATGGCCAGCGGCACCGTGCCGCGCTTAAAGGCCGAACAACCGAACACATGGCTGCACCGATCAACGCTAGTAAACGTGAAGATTGCTCTTGCCAACTCGAAGGCGTCTACACACGGCACGAGGCGGACGGGCCACCTCATGCGACCGATGTCGGTTATCAGGGCGCACCTGCATAGGCGCGCGCGTAAGTGTCCCCCTAACGGCCGATTAACTTTAAGGCCATAGGGTAGGTCGTCTGGAAAAGCATGATATGGCTGACATATTTTCAAGTTCATCTAATTCTTCGGTCAGCAAACTGCAGGCCGCTCTGACGGCAGCTAATTCAAGATTCGCTGCTGCTCAGCAGAACAGGATCAGCGGGCTGGCAACCCTAGCGGCCAAGGCCGGCCTCGCCCGTATCAATGCAAAACGCAAGGCCCAGAGCGCGTCGATGCTCAAGCAGATCGACAGCGCGCAAGCCTATATGAATCAGGCTAAGGTCGCCGACGAAATGAAGAAGAAGTATTACGTTTATACGCTGCCGGCGGTCATCGTGGAGACTTCGACGTCGACACCGACCGTCGACACTACGGCGTAAGCCGATTTGGCGCCTTCAGCGCCGCTTCGATCAGTGTGCCGGGCCAAAATCGGCCCGCCTGTGTGTCATCCGGAGAACGCAGGGATCGATTGCCGATCGAAATTGAAACGAAAATCTAGAGTGACTTGCTGATCGCCAGCGGCTGGCTGGTCTTGCTGCCCGGCGTATTGGCGCGGCCGGTCGCGCCGTAGGTCGATGGCATCTGCTTGCGTGCCAGTTCGCCGGAGACGCCGCGGATGATGCCTTCGGACACCGCGTGCGCGGTCGCCAGCACGGTCAGGTTGGTCTGCAGCAGGGTGCGGAACGCGTCGTGCCGCCGGCGCAGGCGCTTGAGCGCGTCGGGCAGGCTCTTTGCGACGATATCCTGGGCCGCCTTGACCCGCTCGCTTTCGGCGGCATAGGCCCGGGCGAGTTCGACCTTGGCGCCGTCGTTCTGGACGGCGTCGTGCAACTTGCCGGCGCGGACCTGCGCGGTTTCCTGTTCGACCGTTTCGACCAGGCGGTCCATGATCGTATTCAGATTGGCGATGGCGCGTTCGGCTTCGCTGACGCTTGCGATCGGGGTGGGCTTGGCAACAGGTTGCCGGGGCGGGTTCACGAGCGGACCTCCTGCTGGGCGAGCAACGTTCCATAGACCTGATCGGCGATGCCGATGCCGCCGGCCTTGGCAAAACCCTTGGCGAATTCATCGGTCAGGAACGAACGCCAGATGCCGGTCGCGCCATTGCCGCCCATCGGGCCTTCGCCCTGCAGGCCGGTGAACATTTGCTGCACCATGCTGTTGAGGAACACGCCCTCGAAATCCTGCGCGGCCGCTTTCGCCTTGGTCTTGCTAGCGTCAGAGAAATTGGCGCCGGGGACGGCGGCCTTGAGCCTGGTGGCGCCTTGCGCATTGTTCTTGAGCAGATCGACGGCATTCATGCCGGGCGCGGGCAGGGAGGTGGGGGCTGACATGCTTCCCATCACATCACCTCGATGTCGGCCTGGATGGCGCCGGCGGCCTTGATCGCCTGCAGGATGGCGATCAGATCGCGCGGACCAATGCCGAGCGCATTGAGGCCATCGACCAGTTGCTGCAGCGAGACGCCGTCCTTGACCAAAGCGAGCTTCTTGCCGTCTTCCTGCACGCCGATCCTTGTGCGCGGAACTACGGTCGTGGTGCCGCCACGTGAGAACGGCGATGGCTGGCTGACCTGGGCGTTCTCGGTAATGGTGACGGTGAGGTTGCCCTGGGCGACCGCGACCATGGAGACGCGGACATCGCGGCCCATGACGATGATGCCGGAGCGCTCGTCGATGACGATCTTGGCTGAGAGATCGGGCTCGACCTGGAGCTGTTCGATCTCGGTCAGCAGCGAGATGACGTTGCCGCGATACTGCTGCGGCACGGTAATACCTACCGTGCCGGGATCCAGCGATTCCGCCGTCGGCACGCCGATATAGTCGTTGATTGCCGCGGCAATGCGCTTGGCCGTGGTGAAGTCCGGATTGCGCAGCGCCATGCGCAGCTGGCTCTGACGATTGAGATTGAATTCGATTTCGCGCTCGATCAGCGCGCCGTTGGCGATACGGCCGACCGTCGGCACGCCGCGCACGATCTTGGCGGCTTCGCCTTCGGCCTGGAAACCGCCGATCGCGACCGAGCCCTGGCCGACCGCGTAGACGTTGCCGTCGGCGCCCAACAGCGGCGTCACCAGCAGCATGCCGCCTTGCAGGCTCTTGGCGTCGCCAAGAGAAGAGACGGTGATGTCGATGCGGGTGCCCTGGGTCGAGAAGGCGGGCAGGTTGGCGGTCACCATCACGGCGGCGACGTTGCCGGTGCGCAAGGTCTGGCCGCGGACATTGACGCCGAGCCGTTCCAACATTGCTTGCAGTGATTGCTTGGTGAACGGAATATTGTTCAGCGTATCGCCGGTCCCGTTGAGACCGACGACGAGGCCGTAGCCGATCAGCTGATTCTGACGCACGCCCTCGATATTGGCGAGGTCTTTGATGCGCGACGTCGCCCCGGCTGGCGCCGAGACAAACGAGATCAAGAATGCCGCCACAAGGGCGGTGAGGCACGTCCGCGTCATCACTGCTCCCCAATGTGACCGGTTGACCCATTGAGTAAAGCGAACGCCGTGCCAACTCGGTCTGACAGCTTAAGCATTTGAAAATACACATGTTTCAGGATCGGGGCTGCGGACGCGACCGCCGCCCACCCGGCAGCAATGGTCCGCTCCGGCAGATTTTGCCGGGCATTTACCGGGGGTTAACCATAAAAGTGCAGGTTCCAGACATCGGGGGACCGATTTTTTTTCGGCTGGGGCCAATTGCCATGCGCATTTACGGTTCGAACGGAGCAGGGCTTGCTGCAAAGCCGAATGCTGCGCGCCGCGCGGCTTCGGGCGGCTTTTCGGTCAGTGAGCCAGAGACGCCGCACAATACGCCAGCCACCACTTCGTTGCGCGCGGTATCCAGCCTCGACAGCCTGATGGCCCTGCAGGGCATCGAGAGCCCGACCGAACGCAAGAAGCGCGCGGTCGTCAAAGGCCGCCGGGCACTCGACGTGCTCGACGACCTCAAGCTCGGCATGCTCGACGGCAGTCTCGACAGCTCGACCATTGCCCGTCTCAAGGTGGCGGCCGATGGCCTGTCCGAAGGCACCGGCGACCCCGGCCTGGACGCGGTGATGGGCGAGATCGACCTTCGCGTCGCGGTGGAAATCGCCAAAGCTAGCGTCCGGCAGGCCTGACCCGTCCCGTCCCGGGTTCCCGTTTCCGACCGAAGTCATTGAGCCTTCACAATAATCTGTCAGGACCACGGCGCACAGGCAGATGTTGTGGCCTGCGTGGCGGCCGTATATAAGCCTGCCGCACCGGGAGGGGACTTCTCTTCATAGAACACAATAAGAAGCATGGGAGTCAGTGGGATGTTGGCCAAAGTTAAGCCTTATCGGCCGTCCGATAAGGAGCCTTTCATGAATGAGCGCCAGCGCGAGTATTTTCGCGCGAAACTGATTGCCTGGCGCGAAGACATTCTGAAGGAAGCAAAAGAAACGCTCCTGCATCTGCAGGAAGAGAATGTGAACCATCCGGACCTCGCCGACCGCGCCTCTTCGGAGACCGACCGATCGATCGAACTGCGGTCGCGCGACCGCCAGCGAAAGCTGATCGCCAAGATCGACGAAGCGCTCGGCCGCATCGACGACGGCACCTACGGCTATTGCGAGGAAACCGGCGAGCCGATCTCGTTGCGCCGGCTGGAGGCACGCCCGATCGCGACTTTGTCGGTCGAGGCGCAGGAACGCCACGAGCGGCGCGAGAAAGTCTACCGCGACGACTGAGACGGCACTTAACGCACGGAAAGATATGAAGAATGCCCGGCGGCGACGCCGGGCATTCTTATTTCGGGCGGATCCCGCGCTAGCGGCAATAATGCCGGCGGCCGTCATAGCCGACATAGGTCCCGCTTCGCGGATCGAACGAGCGATAACGCGAGAAGCAATAAGAGACCCAATCCGGCGAGCGGCCATAACTCTGACCGTAGACCGGACCGTAATAGCCGGGCGGGTAAAACGGCTGCGGACCGAAATAGGCCGGCGGTCCGCCATAATAAAGCTGCTGCGCTTGAGCTTGATTACCTCGCGCTTGAGCCGTGCGATCTCGGCCCGCTCGGGCTTCATCTGACCTTGGCCGGGGAACGCATGCTGCGGGTCGCCCGCAAAAGCCTTCACCCAACTGCGTAGCCGCGACTGATGCACAGACAGGTCTTGCTCGGCCTGTGCATACGACACGCCGCGCTCCTTGATCAGCTGTACAGCCTCAAGCTTGAACTCGCGTGTAAACGTTCGCCTTTCCATGACCCACCTCCGATTCCATTCAAGAAAGCCCGGTCAGGTCAGGCCAGTTACTGTCAAGGCGCCATAAACCCACACAGCAATGAAATCTATTTTGTTTTTGGTTGTCGATCGCGGAGTCGTACGCCCGCACCGCCACCATTTTCACCAATGAACTGCACGCCAGCGTTTTCGAGTGTCCGTCGAACCGCCAAATCATTGGCCGTAGTCATCGATGTTTGGAAATCGCTCACTTCAGCCCGTCGAATCGTGGCGACGCCGATCGACGACCTCTCCGCGAGATCCGCGGCACTCCACTTCAAAAGAGCTCTTGCCGCCCTGATTTGGGCGCTCGTGAGTGGCTTAACATTCATGTTGACACGAAGCTCATATGATCATATATATATCATATGAGCTCTTTGCCCTTCCTCAAGAACGGTGCATCGATCTTCGGTTTAATACCATTGGGAGGGTTCAATGAACCTGCAATTCTCAACTATCCACTATCGCGCCATCCGAGACCGCATCCGAATTATCGAACCGGACATCGACGAACAGACCCTCGCTGACACGGTGGAGGGGCTCACCGATCTCCACGAAATCGTCCAGGCGATAATCCGCTCGGCCCTCGCGGAGGAGTCCCTTGCTAAAGGGCTAAAATGCCGGATTTCCGAAATGCAGGATAGGCTCAATCGATTTGAGGATAGGGCCTCCAAACGCCGCCAGATCGCCAAGGACGTAATGGTCGACCTCGGCCTTAAGAAGCTAACAGCACCGGATTTCACCGTCTCGCTGCGCCCGGGAACTCCATCCTTGTTGGTAATTGACGAGGATGCCGTCCCGAGGACGTATTGGGAACCGGGAGAGCCGCGCCTGCGGCGCCAGAACCTGACGAAGGACCTCAAGGACGGCGAGGAAATAGCCGGTGCTACGTTATCGGAGCCTCAACCCTTCCTCGTCGTGAGGACACGGTAATGGGCTTCTCGGCAAAGCAAGTATCTGCGCTCCAGCGCAAACCCGACGAGCGAATCGTCAAATTTCGCGAGGTCAACGGTCGAGAGCTGTCCTACATAGAGGGCTGGCACGCGATCTCCGAAGCCAATCGAATCTTTGGCTTTGATGCCTGGAACCGGGAGACGGCGGACACGAAATGCGTGCTCGCGAGGGAGAACCGCGGGGCATTTCATGCGGTCTATACGGCACGGGTCCGCATCACTGTTCAGGCTGACGGCTCAACCGTCATTCGGGAAGGTCACGGTACTGGCGAAGGCCGTGGATCGTCTCCCGGCGAAGTGCACGATCTGGCCCTCAAAGCGGCCGAGACCGATGCGACCAAACGCGCTCTGGCGACCTTCGGTCGGCCTTTCGGTTTGGCGCTTTACGGAAGTGGTAAAACGACAGCGGTCGCGAAAACTTCGTCACCCGGGGTGGCGCCGAACGGCCAAGCTTTAAACCACAGTCTGCCGCCAGACGACACGACACCTATTCCACGCCCGTCCCGCTACTACGGCCGCAGCCAGGACCTCGTAACCAAAGACACTGCGCCATCGAGGCAACAACTCCAGGTCCGGCCGTCCGCCGCCAACTCCATCGCGCCCGCATCACCTGAGACGCAGCCGGCTAGGATCGACAAAAGCGTTCTTGCTATTTCCGAACCAAAACGGCATCGCGACAAAATCCATCTGCGCTTCGTCGGCTCGCACCCCTGTCTAGTTTGCGGACGCCAGCCATCAGACGCCCACCATCTACGATTCGCTCAACCGAGAGCCCTCGGTATGAAGGTCAGCGACGAATTCACCGTTCCGCTGTGTCGCGAGCACCACCGCCAACTTCATCATGCCGGCAACGAACAGGCCTGGTGGCATAATCAGAGCATCAAGCCGCTGCCGATCGCGCAGGATCTGTGGACGGAGACGATCATGAAGGCAGTGCCGGCGACTTCTTAGTTTGGTGACCGCAAAAAAGTCGGAACAATGATCCCAAGGTAACAGCCAGCTCGAGTATCGCGTGCAACATGACATCGCTTAAGCAGATCGAAGCTAACCGGCTCAACGCAATCAAAAGCACAGGACCTCGTACAGAAAGCGGAAAGCGTCGGTCGCGATCCAATGCTGTGCGGCACGGCTTGACCGCAGAAACCGTTATCGCCGCTTTTGAAAACGCCGCCGATTATGCATCGTTTGAATTGAGTATTGCATCGGACTATCGAGTTTCCACGATAACGGACGAAGTATTGGTATCGCGACTTGCATCGGTACTCTGGCGGTTACGCCGGTCAACTAGCATCGAAACCGGTATGTTCCAGCTCCAAGGCGAGCTGATGGGCAGCGGGAAGGGTGAAACCCCGCGACTCAAGCGCGCGCCGCGGCCTGAGTGGTATGACGAATTTGATGTCGGGGCGCCCAGCATTGACGGTTATTCGACGGCTTTTCGAGTGGGCGCCAGACCCTCACATGAAAATTCAGATAATGGAAAAGAGCTCGCGTGTTGCTTCCTGCGAATGAGCAGACTTCAGTTTGGGACGTTTGAGCTTCTGAACCGCTACGAAACGGCACTTTGGAGGCAAGCGGCCCAGCTTGCGATCATACTTCAATCGAAAATGCGGTGTTGAAAGGAACGTTTTTCGTATGAAGGGAAAATGGGTTCGTTTCGAAAATGGCTCTTTCCGGTCCCGAATCGCCCCCTCGATTTTGACTTGGTTGCGCTTCGACTTTACAATTTGCTTCGGCAGTCAACGATTCAATGACCAAAAGAAGTGAGCGCGGTGTGGCAGGGAGATCCAAGTCTGATTCAAAGTCCCGTCCCAAGATGCCATCGGCGATACGGAACGGCGTCTATTCAATGATCGCCGTTTTGCCGGGCGAAGATCAGTCCGCGTATGATAAACTACACCGCGATCTTGTCGATGAGCTGAAACCAGCCGGCGCACTTGAGAAGGACCAAGTGGAGACGATAGCGCGCCTGACGTGGCGCAAAAGAAATTTTGCTACCCTGCATATCGCGATGCTTGCCAAGCGCCGCATGGCAGATGCAAGCCGACAGTATACACAATCGTCTTTCGAGCTTGCTCTGCTAGACAGTCCTTTGATCCCCTTCGAAACAATCGCAGCCGCCCAAGAAGATGTGCGTAAGGAATTTGCGGGTATCTGCGATTTTGAAGCGGCTGGAGTTGAGGTAAGTCTTGAAACGCTGGCTCGCGACTTAGATCTTGCAGAACGTATTGACGGCTTAATTGATAAATGCATGAAGCGCTTGCTGTTCTTGCGAGGGCTAAAGTCGATGTCGTCTGTTGGACCAGAGTAGCCCACGTTGCGTTTTGTCCAACCGGCCGACGGAAAATGAACGTCGACGATGCCAGGCCGTAAACAAGCCGTGCCTTCACCGAAATTGGACAGAAAATCACGGGCGGGCGTGGCCGCTGGGCCGGATGTTGCCCGCCGAAGACAATTTTTGAGGGAATGGATTTTGGAATAACGCTTAAGTTGTTCATTTGGAAATTGGGAATTAATATTCCATTTTAAATCAATGGTCTAACTAGCACTACTTTGGCAGATTAGGTTCGCCGTGGTCGGCGAGGAGTTTCTTACAG
>JAQSCR010000585.1 GCA_029945495.1 Pseudolabrys sp.
TCGGCTCCGGAAGAACGGCACGCTCAATCCGATCAAGGCGCGAGTATTACATTGACGTTCGTTGCCACTCCCACACAAGGGGCTACCATACTTTCGGTCTTAACTGGGTTTCTTATTATTTGCGTCATTGGTGAAATTTGCTTTTGGGCCATCGAAAGGTTTGTTCGTGATGGTCGTTTGGCAAATCTTCTGAAACTGTGATCTGCCTACTGGCCATCCTTCAGCGGATATCGCCGTTGGCAGGGATTATTGGCTTTAATTGCGCTACATTTTGTGTGGCCGCTTCTCGCCCATAGCGTCGATTCGCTGCTGTGCAAGAATACGTCGACTATCGGGCATAGCGGACCTAGCAAGCCGCCCGCCCAGCAGATTTATGGGTTCGCGGTCTAATTGACCGCAGCCCAACCCGATTTCATCACCGACAGCCGCCCGACGCTGGATCGTAAAGGGTCGGCGCGGGACACGGAGTGCTGCGCTGGGTCTTGTATGGGCTATCGGGGTTGCGTCTACGCGGATCGTTATAGATGTGGCTACCCGTGGTGCCAGGCGGCTTGGCCCATTGCGTCCCGAACGGGCCATCCTGCTTTTGCGGCGTTGGAATATGGCTCGGCCGTTCAACTGTCTGGGCGCGCACCGGGTTCGCCCAAACCGGCAGGGCGATCGGCAAAGCTGCGCAAAGTAAAATCCACTTCATCGGCCGCCCTCTCGCGTTCTACGCCAGAATATCGCCCCCGACGGTGAACGGTCCAAACGGCCGCAAGGTTCCCCCCGCTGCGGGTTAATTGGTGGGATCATCGGACCTTGTGCAGGCGACGTCGGCTGTGCATGCTCCAGGCATCTTGGCCAATGGCAATATTTCGGCATGATTTCCGCGTTTCGCCTCCTCATCCTCTTGATCGGCTTATCTCCGCTTTTTTTGGCTTTCGATAGCCTGCTGATGCATGGGATTCTGGTGGGCTATGTCGCCGTGATGGTGCTGATCGTCGCCTGGTCGATCCGTCCCGGTGAAGCGGCATTCCTGACGGGCATTACACGACCGGCTTTGATTTTTGCTTTTCTTCCGGCGGTTTGGATCGTTCTGCAGGCAATCCCGATACCGTTTAACGGCCTGCGGCATCCGATTTGGATCAGTGCCGAGGCTGCCTTGGGCAGATCGATCTGGGGTAGCATCACCATCAGCCCGGGCGATACGCTCCTCGCACTCGCCCGCTATTTCTCCGCATGCGGTCTGTTTTTTGTCGCGGCCGCCGTCACCATTGATCGGCAGCGTGCCGAGACCGTTCTGTTATGGCTCGCCGGGATGACCACCCTGCTGGCGCTTACGCTCATCGTTCATAACCTTGGCGGCTTCCTCTTTCTCGGCGAGATCAGCAGTATCGGCGCGCGGGCGTCGATAACCGCAGCCGCCACACTAGGCACCGTGCTGACGAGCACCACGGTGATCTACGCGATCGAGCGCTATGAGACGCGGCGTAGCCGTGCGGACTTCAGCCGCGGCCTTTTCGTCATCATGATCGTAACGTCACTCGGCGCATTGATCCTCACGTTGGTCGCGGTCGCTTTGTTCGCCTCCCGGCCGGCGCTGTTCGCGTCGCTCAGTGGCGTCGGCACATTTATCCTGATTATCGGCTTCCGGCGTATCGGCCTGGGGGCCGGGCTGGGATTTCTGCTGGCCTGCGTTGCTGTTGCCGTTCCATTGTCGGTCATCGCCGGCGACTTCTTCGTCAAATCGCCCGATCTGAGCCTGCGGTTTCTCACCGAGGCACCCAAATCCTTGGTCGATCTAACGCAGAGAATGATAGCGGATTCCAACTGGGCCGGATCCGGTGCCGGCACCTTTGCCGCGCTGCTCCCGATCTATCAGGACACCAGCAACTCGATCATCGCTTCAGTTGCGCCGACGACGGCGGCGGGATATTTGATCGAACTTGGACGCCCCGCTTTATGGGTGGCGATCGCCGCAGCGTTAGCTGCGATCGGATGGCTCACCCATGGCGCATTGCAACGCGGGCGCGATTCATTCTTCACCGCGGCAGGCGCAAGCTGCACCGTTATATTGGCGCTTGAAGCCTTCTTCGACGCCAGCCTGTCGGGAAGCACAACGATCGTGCTTGCAATGTCCATCCTCGGGCTAGCGGTCTCGCAAAGCGTCAGTCGGACCGCCCGGCAATTATAGCCGGCTGGCGGGCGCGTTCATCGCCACGACATCCGGTTGCGGCGCCTTGAGCTTGGACCAGAACAGCGGATTGACGGGGGATTCAACCCGCACCCACTCGTAGGGTGTTTTGGTCCAGTTACGAATATTGGCATTGAGATTATCAGCGACCAGATCGCCCTGACGCGTGCGCACGACCAGTACCAGATGATGCTCACCCCAGGTGGTCACCACTTCTGCCAGGAGCAGAGCACGGGCGGGCCATCCACTGGCGATCAGCTTATGGCGCTTGGTCACCGCATAGTCGTTGCAATCGCCTTCTTTCGGGGAGATCAGCCACTGTTCCTGCGCGACCGGTTCGTTCACGCGTGTCCCAATAATGGAGCGGTTGACGTCGGCATTAATGCGGACGAGGTCCTTGCGGCGCGCCGCGGTCAGCTCGATCGGGCCGCCGCGAAACTGCATCTTCCGAACCCGGCATTCGCCAGGATATTTGAGGCAGAAGCGGGTATGCGCAAATGGCGCGCCAGCCGGCCCGTCGAATGCGATGAGATCGGTACGCACCGCGGGACGCGCAGTCCGGCGACGGGAAGTAATTTCACGCTGTTGAGCCTTCGGTGGCGTTTCCTGCGGAGCCGCGATGGCTTCGCGCGGCGCCGGCTCGGGAACGGTCGCCGGCTGAGGCTTGCCGACATCGGCTACAGGCGGCGCTACCGGCTGCTCGGGCTGAGTCAATTCAGGCGCGATGGCCAAAGGCTCCACGACCGCGGGCTCGGCGGCCTGCGGCTCGGCACCGAAGCGCTCGATAAGAGGATACGTGGGTAGGCTGCTCGGCAGGACCGGCTCTGGCGTAACCATGGCGACCGGCGGCTCCAGACGAAAGAAAGACGACAAGCCTTCCGGCCCAAAATCGCGCGGTTCGAAAAACCCCGCCATTCCGTCGGCGTAGGGATTGAACATCGTGCCGGGAAGCCGAGCGCTCAATCGCTCAGAAGCTCCCAAATAAGGGGCCCGCGCGGCGTCGGCACCCGGTTGAATAGAAACCACGACAATGACGCCTGCAGCCGCGATAGCCTTTACTGCCGTGTACATAGTATATGTCCCCGAACCACCACCGTTCGAGAACTGAATACATGTACTCTTTTGCGATCTTATTTGGTATTACTGTTGCATTTACTTCAAATGCGCCGAATTGAATTTGGTAATTGTTAACCGTAGAAATGCCTGTAATTGCAGGCTAATACCCGCGCGGGAGACCAGATGATCCGACAACTGCTCAAACGGGGACGAGCCAAGACGGCTCCACGGCTGCCGGAAGGCGTGCGCATCTATGCTGTGGGCGACGTGCACGGCCGCGCTGACCTGCTCGACCGGAAGCTTTCGCTTATTGACGCGCATGTCGCCGCGCAGCCGATCGCCCGCCCGATCTATCTTTTTGTCGGCGACTATATCGACCGCGGCCCGGCGTCCCGCGAAGTTCTCGATCTGTTAATCAACTGCGCGAAAGGCCGTGAGATGGTCTTTCTCCGCGGCAATCATGATGTCTATATTCTTAATTTTATCGAGAACCCTGCCCTGCTTCGTGACTGGAGCAAGATCGGCGGCCTTGAGACATTGATGTCATACGGCGTTCAGCCGTCGCTCAATGCCGATGCCACTACTCAGAAAGAGCTGGCCAAAGCCCTGGAGAACGCGCTGCCCGCGGCGCACCGGAAGTTTCTGAGTGAGCTCGACGTGTCGTTTCCCTGTGGGAGCTATTTTTTCGTCCATGCCGGCGTGCGGCCCGGAATTCCGCTGGGCAGGCAGAATGAGGACGACATGATGTGGATCCGCGACGAGTTTCTGTTGCATGAGGAAGACTTCGGCAAAATCATCGTGCACGGACACACGCCGGTACGCGAACTCGATATTCGGCCGAACCGGATCAACATCGACACTGGCGCTTATGTCACCGGCCAATTAACCTGCGTCGTCCTCGAAGGCGATCGCGTGGAGCCGCTCTAGCCACATGATCCGCCTGCAAATCGGGTTGAAACCGAATGTTGCATGCACCCGTATTGATCCGACCATTTGCCACCGGCTTTGCGTTGTTGCTTGGCCTGCTAGCCACATGGATCGTGGCCGCCGAATTGTCGCGTCCAAGCCTGGGGAGCTTTCCGGCCAACGCCGTCGAGGCAAAGGCAATCGCTCTACAAAACTCCGCCGCGGCCACAGCTGCATGGATCGGCTGGCCGCGCGGCGAATTGTGGGCCGATTATGCTGTGATTGCGAATGCCGGATCGATCGGTGCCATGAATGCCAGCAGTCCCTCTCGCACGGACGATCATGCAAACGGCATCGCCGAGACTGCCGCAAGACTCGCACCTTCGGACGCACGCCCTTGGCTCTTGCTGGCCATGAACGCGCAGGCGGATTCGAACGACGCGAAGACTTTAGCGCTCTTGAAAATGTCTTATTACACATCGCCGTATAGCGACGCTTTGTTTCCGCTGCGTATTCAAGTTACCACACGTTCGCCAGGCATTGCCGATGAGGAACTGAGCAGCTTCGTCGAATATGAACTCGGCGTGGTCGTCGGCCGAAAGTCCGATTTGAAGCGATCTATCGCGCCGGCCTATCGGACGGCATCGCCGGCCGGCCGGCGTTTCTTTGAAACTGTGCTAGCGAAACTCGACCCCGCTTATTTGGTAGAATTGAAAGCGCTCAAACCTTAAGTCCATTTTTGGAGCGGCCCGCGGTTCCATGCTGCCGGGCTCAAGCCGCCGTAAATTTAAAATAAATATCCTTAAGTCTGGAATTTGCGCGGCCGCGATTGGCTCGGTGCGCCGCACAAACCCGATTGATCTACGTCAATAGTTATCGTACAGCATAGGTTGTAACCTTAATTTGGTTCAAAACTTGCTTCGATTGTAGCGACCGGTAAGTTGTTAAAATAATTAACGAATTTGACAAGCCGAGATCGCACACGATGTCGAGCAGGCCGAGCAGCAATTCAGACATGGCAATGACCGATCCGCCGGCATTGCCTACACATAAGGCATCGTCGGCGCGTCTATCGCACCGCATGCCGTTTCGCCTCGTCGAATTAGGCACGTTGCTGGGCGACCTCGCCGTCATTCTTGGCGCTGCGGTTGTATCGGGTGCGGGCTATCAAAAACTAGTTTTGGAAGCCAGTGGAGATATCGACACATTCCTCGCGTTAGGTGCGCTGGTTTTCGCCAATTTTTTCGCGCTCACCAGTGCCCAGCAGAACTATCGTCCAACCAACCTCATCAATACCGGCCGCCAGTTTCGATATGTCACGTTGAACTGGCTGTTCATTTTCTTTGTTCTCACCGCCGTGGCATTCACTCTTAAGATCGCCACGAATTTCTCGCGCGGCTCCACCCTCTCTTTCTTCGTCGTCGGATTGGGCAGCCTGCTGATTTTCCGCCTGATACTCGCCCGCTATCTAAAAGGCGCTTTGGCAGCGGGCGCGTTCGCGGAACAGCGGATCATTCTCATCTCTGAGCGTGGCCAGCAATCGACGTCGCGCGCGTTGGGCGAGCTTCGCCAGTGTGGCTATAAGCCCGTTAAGACGGTTGAGATCACTTCGGCTGAAATCGAGAGCCTCGGCGTCACGGCCTCGCTCGGCCAAAAACTCCAAAACATCGTATCGGCCAGCCAAAGTGAACATGTCGACTACATCTTCTTGCTGCTGAAATGGAATAACCCCCAGCTGATTAACTCTCTGGTGCAGATGCTGCGGGCATTGCCGATCCCGGTTCACCTGCTACCCGATGAAAACGTCGAAACGTTCCTGTCGGCGCGTGCAGGAAATATCGGAACGACCTTCACCGTCGAGCTGCAACGCGCGCCGTTGTCGCGGTCGGAACAGTTGCTCAAGCGTGCCTTCGACGTCGTGTCCGCCACGGCCATACTCATTCTGCTGTCACCTTTAATGCTATTGACCGCGCTGATGATCAAACTCGAGTCGCAGGGGCCGGCGCTATTCCGGCAAAGACGAAACGGGTTCAATGGCAGCGAATTTTTGATCTATAAGTTCCGCAGCATGCGGGTACTCGAGGATGGCGCGCACATTCAGCAGGCCACTCGCAATGATGCGCGCTTCACCCGTCTAGGACGTTGGCTGCGTCGCACCAGCATCGACGAGTTGCCGCAACTATTTAACGTTCTGACCGGTGACATGTCGTTGGTAGGACCGCGGCCGCACGCCGTCGCCCACAACAACGAATATCAAACTGTCGTCTCCAACTACGCCTTCCGGCACCACGTGAAGCCGGGCATTACCGGTTGGGCCCAGGTCAACGGATTCCGCGGGCAGACGCAAACTGTTGATCTCATGGCGAGACGAGTAGAACATGATCTTTGGTATATAAACCATTGGAGCCTGTGGCTCGACTTGCGGATCATCATCAGGACGGTTTTTACGATAGCCAGCCAACCGTCCGCATTTTAGACGGACCCGGCAACGTTTCTGCCGTCCGCATTGTGGCGACGTGCGGCTTGCCTGAGCCCTGTGCCAAACCGCAAAATTCCACTTTAGGCACTATGATTATCGTGGCGAATTCGTCATTATTCGGGTTGTAACGACTTTTCCTGCAAACCTAAGAGCGCCGCCGTGACATCAGCTATATCCAAGCCGACTATCGCAACTGCCGTTTTCGCCATCTGTGCATGCGTTCAATTTATCTCATTAACACCTGCTTCGGCTATTACCGTCGAACTCGCAAACAAGTGCCGCGAGCTGTCGATCAAAGCCTATCCACCCCAACGGGCCGGCTCTAAGACTGGGAACGCGGGCGAGGCGCGGAAATATTATAGTGCCTGCGTCGCGAATGGCGGCTCACCGCCGGACGATAAAACGAAGAACCCGGCGCCGCCCCCTGCGCGCTGACTGGTCCGAAATTTGCCGTATCCCGCCAACAGATTCGGCCTTAGCGAAATATCTTGAAATAAGGATCGGCCCGTGACGGCGCATTGGACAGATCGGATCAGGCCCTACGCCGGTTGGGCCGCATTGGTCCTATTGGCTGCTGGAATTTTTGGCAGCATTGTTGCGGCCAATTTTGCATTTCCGGTCACCCTGCTACTTGCCGCGGCCGCACTCGCTGCATTTCGCTATTGGGATGCACTAAAAACATTCGATTTCTGGGCCCTCGATGAATGGGCTCGCATGCGCTACGACGCGATTGGCGTGCGCGATTGGCATGCGCCACATCATGCCGCGGAAATATACTGCAGCCAGGTTGCGGTCAGGACGCGCAATGAAGCCGCCTCTGAAATGAATACTATCATGATGGAATTGATCAGAGGCCAGGGACACAAAGACGGCGACGCGTCGATAAGCTTCGCCGATCCAAAATCCCTTGCGCCCAATCGGACCCAGCAAAACGCAAAATACGATGCGGCGCAGGCGCGATACAATCAATGCAACACCGCCTTGTCACGTGAGCTACTGACCCACCTCGTGCGGGGCGATCTGGTAGCAAAAGGGTTGCCGACGCGAGATGACGTCGCCCAATCTGAGCGCATCATCCCGACGTCGCGTTGGCGCATCATGAATCTTGATATTGCAAAGGCACAGGCCACGGGCTTGGGCTGGCACTACACGGGGATCGTCGTCGGTCTAAAGCCAAGGCCTCGCAAGCCGGCTAAGCCCCCTGCGCCGCAGGCTAGGCCTGCAACGCCCGCCGAGAATCCAACCGTTAAAGTCCCCCAGGCACCACGACCGGATTTGCCGCGTCCGCCCAGACCGTCAGCCTAAGTTCGTGCCCGCAAGCCGGGCACTCATAAGCCCGAATTTCAGCAGCAGGCGCGTGGTCGGCCCGCGTTACGCGAGCCAGTCGCATTTCTGCTCCGCACTGACAGTCCGGCATCTCCGTCGACCCTGGGACTAACAGGCGCTCAAATTTTGTCATCACCCACCCATTAAAAATACTACTATGGCGCGAGTTTTAAATTGTGCAATGCGAAAGACCGCTGATCCTTAATGGCCGACGCTGATTTGGTCGCTGGCACTATTTTCCGACGATCGCGACGGTGCAACATTCCGGTCGCTTTTGGACCAAAGCGGCCATCCTCGGCCGTGTTGCCTACTATCTTCCCTGCCAGTTCGGCATGGAGCTTTTCGAGGGTATATTTGGCCCGGTGAGTCGCTATTTCAGGCTAGTGTCCCGTCTCTGAAATTTCTATACATTTATTGCGGGTCATGATTCCCTC
>JAQSCR010000586.1 GCA_029945495.1 Pseudolabrys sp.
CCATCGTCATTGCCGCGACCATGGTTGGGTTCGCCGCCGGCCCTGCCGCGTCGCAAGCGCCGTGGCCGCAAGCCCAGCCGTCGGCCGCACCGTCGCCCTGGCCGCAACAGCAGGCGGAGCCGCCGCAGGCCGCCCCGGCGCCGTGGCCGCAGCAACAACAACCGCAACAGCAACAGCAAGCGGCGCAACCGCCGGCGCAGGATCCGTGGTCGAAGCCGGCGGAACAGCAGATGCCGCCCTGCCTCGAACAGTTCGTCAAGCTGCGCAAGGAAGTCGAGAAGCGCGGCGGCGTGATCCAGGCCGCCGGCCAGCGCAAGCAGAAGCCATCGGCGAAGGAAGCGTGCGGGCTGTTCAATGCCTTCACCGGCGCCGAGTTGAAGATGATCAAATACGCCACCGACAACGCCGCCAAATGCGGCATTCCGGCTCAGATCATCGACAACATGAAACAGTCGCACGCCAAATCCACTGAAGTTCGCACGCGCGTCTGCCAGGCCGCCGCCAACGGCGGCCCGGCGCGGGCGGCGGCGCCGCCGAGCCTGAGCGACGCGCTCAGCGCGCCGGTTCCCGATTCCGCCAACATCAAGACCGGCCGCGGCACTTACGACACGCTGACCGGAAATCCGCTCGGCAAATGAGCGAGGTCCCCGGACGCGTCGCCGATGCGGCCGGCAACTGGGTCGACGGTCGCGCGCCGACAATCGCCCGCCCCTATCTGCGGCTCGCCCGCCTCGACCGGCCGATCGGCGCGTGGCTGTTGCTGATGCCATGCTGGTGGTCGGCAGGCCTTGCCGGCATGGCCGCCGATCGATTGCCGAGCCTGTGGCATATCGCGCTGTTCTTCATCGGCGCTTTCGCCATGCGCGGCGCCGGCTGCACCTGGAACGATCTGGTCGACCGCAATCTCGACGGCAAGGTCGAGCGCACGCGCTCGCGGCCGATTCCGTCGGGACAAGTCACGGTCACCCAAGCCGCCGTGTTCATGCTGGCGCAGGCTTTGGTCGGCCTGCTGGTGCTGCTGCAGTTCAACCTGTTCACGATCCTGACCGGGCTGGCTTCGCTCGCGGTGGTCGCCATCTATCCGTTCATGAAGCGCGTGACCTACTGGCCGCAGATTTTTCTCGGCCTCGCCTTCTCCTGGGGCGCGCTGATGGGCTGGCCAGCGGCGTTCGGCCGGCTCGATGGCGCGGCCTTCGTGCTCTATGCCGGCTCGATCGCCTGGGTGATCGGCTACGACACGATCTACGCGCATCAGGACCGCGAGGACGATCTGATGATCGGCATCAAGTCGACGGCGCTGCTGTTCGGGAAAAACACGCCGGCGATGCTGACAGTGTTCTACACGCTCGCCGTCGTCCTGATCGGACTTGCCGGACTGATGGCCGGCGGCGGCGTCATCTTCGTGCTCGGGCTCCTGGCTTTCGGCGTGCATCTGGCCTGGCAGATCGTCACCGTCGACATCGACGATCCGGCGCATTGCCTGAAGCTGTTCCGCGCCAACCGCGATGCCGGATTGATTTTGTTCGGCGCGATGCTGATCGACGCGCTGGTGTGAGCGCGGCGCTTCGTTTTCGTTTTAATGACCGGCCGGATTGTCGTCGGGCCGATAGCGCGGCGCGCGAGACGACGGCGCCAGCCGCGGCCAGCCGGTCGCTGGCTTCGCGCCGATCGAGCCGGTGACATCCTCGTCGTCGAATTCGCCGTCCTCGCCCGCCGCGGCCCGGCTCTGCGCCACCGCTGACTTACTCGCGATCGAGCCCGTCGTATCGTCGGCCTCGTCGTCGAGACCGTCGGCGCCGGGAACGGCCGCCGGCACTTGTCCAGGCTTCTGTCCGGCGTTGGCGGACTTCGTCGCAATCGAGCCGGTGTAGGTGGTGCCGTGCTTGCTGGCATAGACCGCGCGCGCCCGCGCCGCGACCACCTCGCCCGGAATCGCGTCCGGCCGGCACGGCCGCCGGCCGCTGGCGCGCCGCATCAGATCGACATGGATGTGATTGTAATGCGCGGCGTTGTAGCCCGGCGCCAGCACGGTGGTGAACATGTCGCAGGCGGAAAGCTGCACGTCGTGCAGGAAGCCCTGCTCTTCCGGCGAGCCGCGCCAGCCGTTCTGCACGGAAATCTTGCGGCCGTCGGCGAGCGTGAAGCCGGCGACGTCGAGCGCATTGCCGAACGCATGTTCCGACACGTGCGAGGTGCCGGCGCCGACCATGCCGCGACAGGAATAGGCCGAGATCTGCTTGATCTCGGTCACCTGCGCGCCGAACCAGCGCATCGCCGCCGGCTGCACGCCTTCGCTCACCCAGCGGTCGAGCGCCGATACGATCGGGCATGACAAGGTCGCCGGCGGCGTGACGGCGGCCGGCGTGATCGCGCCGGTCACTTGCGGTCCGCGCATCGGCCCGAGCGCCGGCAATTGACGTTGCTGCTGCGGCGGCGGCACATAAACCGGTGCGTTATAGGCCGGCGGCATGCGCTGCGGCGGCGCGCGCTGCGGCAGGACGGCGTCGTCGGGAATATCGTCGGGCTCGGCAACGCCGGGCGCGTAGATCGAGATCGGCCGGCCGGCCGGCGCGCTGCCGCGCGGCTCGTAAGTCTGCGGCGCATTCGCATTGGGAGCGGTGACGTCCGGCGCGGCGATCGACGGCGGCCCCGGCGTCCAGCGCAATTGCGCGCCTTGAGCCGGCTGCGTGGCTGACGGCGCATAGCGCGCTTGTGTCGGCGGCCAGTTCGGCTGCGAGCCGTCACTGACGCTGCCGGGCGGACGCGGCACGTCGGAGTAACTCATGCGCGGGCTTTCGCCGAGCGCGGCGACCTTGAGCGGGAAATCGGCGCCGCACATGCCCGGGCCTTCGATCGGCTGGATTGCCACGACACCGCCGCCGACCTTGACCGCGCCCGACTGCATGCACTGGGCCTCGGCCTGATGCCGCCACGGCGCGCGCTCGCCTTGCAGCATCATGCTGCGGCCGCAGCCGGCCAACGCCAACAGCACGCCAAGCCCAGCCAACAGCAGGACGCGACCACGAAACTTCATGCCGGCTAAAATGCGGGCAGTTTCTTTAACGAGGCATCAATGCTGTCACGGAGGAATTTGTTAAGGATAAGGAATCGTTGCCGACACCTTGCCGGGCCGTCCCCGCCCCGTCTTGATCGGCGCGGCGGTTTCGGCTCACATCGCTCGGTACGCGGGGACACGCGACGGGGGAACGGCAATGCAATGGCTGGCCAGGCTCATTCTTGCCTGCATCATGACCGCGGTGATGGTGTTCATGGTGACGCTGATCGTCACCCTCACCAATCTCGGGCTGCGGTCCGACTTCCTGATGCAATGGGCCAAGGCCTACATCATCGCCTGGCCGATCGCGGCGGGAACCGCATTCCTGGTCATGCCGGCGGCCCGCCAAGCTACCGACGCCATCATGCGGCGGATCGGTTGAATTCCGTCATGGCCGGCATAAAGCCGGCCATGACGGAATGGTTTACTGCGCGGCCTTGATGCCGAGGATCTTGCCGATGTCGGCGACCTTTTCGCTCTGATCTTTGAGCGCAGCGGCGAACTCGGCCGGCGAGCCGGGGTTGACCACCTGGCCGGTGGCGGCAAGCTTGGCGTTGATGTCCGGATCGTCGACGATAGCGCGAATGTCGGCGGCGATCTTTTCGCGCACCGCCGGCGCCACGGCCTTCGGACCGAGCACGCCGACCAGACCATCCAGTTCGAGCGACTTGAAGCCGGCTTCCGCTGCGGTCGGGATATCGTTCAACGCCGCCGCATGCTGGGCGTTGGTCAAGGCGATGACCTTCACTTTGCCCTGCAGAACGCGCGGTCGCATGATCGCATAGGCGCCGACGAAGGCCTGGATGCGGCCTTCGGCAAGATCGTTGATCGCGGTGACCGGGTCCTTGTACGGCACTTTCGCCATGTCGAGTTTTTCGGTCTTCAGAAAGGCGGCGAACAACAAATCGTTGGCGCCGGTGACCGAGGCGTAGTTCAGCTTGCCCGGCGCCGCTTTGATCTTGGCGGCCAGTTCCTTGACGCTTGTTACGCCCAGCTCGGTCGGCACGCCGAGCGCGATCAGGGTGTTGGTGACGCGCGCGATCGGCACCAGATCGTCCGGCTTGTACGGCAGCTTTTCGTGCAGCAGCGGATGCGCGGTGAAGGTCGAGGCCGGCGCAAACAGCAGAACATGATCGTCGGCCGCGCTGATCACCGCGGTGATCGCAATGATGGCGTCGCCGCCGGGCCGGTTTTCGACCACGACCGGCTGGCCCCATTTGGCCGACAACTTGTCGGCGACAAGACGCGCGGTGATGTCGACGCCGGAACCCGGTCCGAGCGGAATGATGAATCGCACCGGCCGCGTCGGCCAGTTGGCTTGTGAGTTTCCTTGCGCCGATGCCGGAGTCGTCGGCAGCGCCAGCGCGACGAAGCCCGCGACAAAGCCGATGAGGACGATAAGTGACGCTCGAAGATGACGCATGAATTCTCCCGGTGAACGGATGTTCTTGGCGCTGGTGATGCGCGTGCCGCGCCGCGCGCGTGGCGATCTGCCCTCGTCCACGACGCCAAATCGCAGCTGCCATTTCCGTATTTACTTCACACCGGCGCGTCAAGACCGGCAAAGCGCCGCAGCGGTGCGCCGCTTCGCCGTGGCTGCGGCCCACTTTTGCGGCTTCCGCTCGCTTTTGACCTTATGCAAATTTGCGGGCAGCGCCACTTTGCATTGCAGCAAAGCGCGCACAACGGGTACCGGATGCGCAGGAGTTTGCCCGGAAACGCCGCCGGCCGCCGGTTCCGCCCGCCGCTTTAAGCGGCAGACTGTTGTTTGTGACGGGCAATCAACCGCTTGCCGCCGCCGCGACAGCCATGCCGGCGCTGCATGAGCGATCACGCACATTTCGTTCAAATCCGGCTTGCGCAGCAGGCGCGAGGCTTAAGCCGCGTGGCGATCTGTGCTAAATCATCGTCACCTCAACAAGGGAGGCATCACCGTGGTCCTTGCTCTGAAACGACTGGATGTCCTGGCTGTGTGCGCCGTGTTTGTGTTCGTCGGCGCGGTTCTGCTGGGAGCATTCTGACTTCAAAGCGCTCGACGACTTCGCTATGCCATGATTGTCCGGTGCAAATCCGGAGCACGAATTGAAACACCGGAGGGACAACTCTCCGGTGTTTTTTTATTTGTTGATTTCCAGTTGCGGCGGCCGCAGGTCCGGATATGTCCGCACGATAGGATTTAGGACGTCCAACAACATCGATCGCATCGATTTGCCGATCATCCGCCGATATCGAGCGAACTCTTCCTTTGAGCACGTGGATTCAATATCCAAGAGAATCTGATTTTGCTCAGCCCCTTGTTTCACGATGAGCTCGACAATTTTCTTTGCAGCTTCCCGTGACATTGAATCAGTCCTTCATTTTTAGGCCGCCGCAACAACGCTCGGCGCGCGGTGCGGATCGTAATTGAGGATCGGCGCCAGCCAGCGCTCAGACTCGGCAACGCTCCAGCCTTTGCGCCGCGCATAATCCTCGACCTGATCGCGCTCGACCTTGCCGACGCCGAAGTAATGCGCCTGCGGATGGCTGAAATACAGGCCGCAGACCGCGGCGCCCGGCCACATCGCATAGCTCTCGGTGAGTTTCACGCCGATACGTTCGCTGTCGAGCAGCTTGAACAAGGTGCCCTTCTCTGTGTGATCAGGCTGCAGCGGATAGCCCGGCGCCGGACGGATGCCCTGATACTTCTCCCCGATCACGTCTTCGTTCGACGGGTTTTCGCCTGGCGCATAACCCCAGAACTCCTTGCGCACGTTCTGATGCAGCCGTTCGGCGAAAGCTTCCGCCAGCCGGTCGGCGAGCGCCGACACCATGATCGCCGAATAGTCGTCATTGGCGCTTGAAGCGCTCGGCAATGACATCTTCGCCGATCCCCGCCGTCACCGTGAAGGCGCCGACATAGTCCTTCAGCCCGCTGTCGCGCGGCGCGACGAAGTCGGACAGCGACTCGTTGTAGCGGCCTTCGCGCTTCGACAATTGCTGGCGCAAGCCATGCAGCCGCCGAGATAGCGCTCTACGAGCGCGCGACTATCCTTGGCGAACGCGACCCGCGTCGAAGATCGGGCGGAACATGCGGCGATAATTTCCTGGCGTCAGTCCCACGCACCGCTTGAAAAGCCTGCGGAAGAACGCCGAATTTTCATATCCAACTGCTGCCGCGACATCATCGAGCGACGTATTGCCGGTCTCGAGCAGCCGCTTTGCCTCCTCGACGCGAAGATTTTGGACGTAGCCGATGACCGTCGATCCCGTCGCCGTTGCGAAACGGCGTTTCAGGCTGCGTTCGGGAATGCCGCATTCCGTCACCACGCCGGCCACCGCCTGCGGCTCCCGAGAATGCTTGCGGAGCCAGTCCTCGGCTTGACGAACGACAGAGTCGGCGTGCGCTTGCCGCCTGACAAGACTCGTAAATGGAAGCTGGCCGTCGCCATGCCATTGCAGCATATAGACCTTGGCGATGTGCAACGCCTCGCCGGGGCTGCAGTGGCGCGAGATGATATGGATCGCGAGATCGTGCCACGCGGTCGCGCCGCCGGCCGTCACGATGCGTCCAGTATCGTCGGCAAAGACGATATTCGGTTCGGGAATAAAGCGGACCTCCGGAAAACGTCGGCGGAACATATCCGCGTAGCCCCAATGCGACGTCGCTGCTTTGCCCTTAAGTAAGCCCGCGGCGGCAAGCAGCACCGCGCCCGAACATGCAGAATAGATGATGCTGCCTGCCTGATGGCGTCTGCGCAGCCATTCCTTCAACTCCGAATAGCGATCCGCGAGGTCGTCATCCCGAGCGATCCACAACTCCGGAACGACGATGATGTCCGGGTTGGACGCCTCGTCGATCGTCACATCCGGCGTGACCGGAATTGCGTTTCCGCACTGGAACGGATCGCGAGAGAGCGAGACGATTTTCGCACGGATCAGGCGCCCGCCGGGTTCGTCGCCGACGAGCTCGAGCCACAGCGTTCCGGTCGAAGCGAAGACATCGATCAACCCATAGATCGCGGACCCGGCGGACTCCGGCAACGCGAGGATCAGCGCCTCGACAGCCTTGGGATCGGCGTTGGTCATTCTCACCCCAGAAGTTGGCACAAAAGGATCGTTTTCGACAAAAGCGGATCTGACGCCGACGCGCGTCAAACCCTACTTTCCGTCCATAAGCAAGGCCCGCGAACAAGCGCGGCCGCAAAAGACACACAGGAGACAATACATGTCAGTTTTTGTGATCGCAGACATCAAGGTAACCGATGCAAAATGGATTCCCGACTATGCCGCTTCGGTGCACGAGATCGTGCATAGGCATGGTGGCAAGTACCTCACGCGCAGCGGCAACGTGACGACGCTCGAAGGCAAGCCGCTGGATACGAACCTGATCGCGCTGATCGAATTTCCGTCGGCGGCCGCCGTCAAGGCCTTTGCCACCGATCCGGCCTACGCGCCGTTCGCGGCGGCCCGTCAGCGCGGCAGCGAAAGCCGGCTGCAACTCATCGACGACACCGATCTGGCCGGCACGATCTCTTATCTGCCCAAGGGCTGAAGACCCCACTGCGATCGCAAGACGCCACACGAAGGGACAAGACCCCAATGAAACGCTATCTTATCGAACGCCACATACCGGGCGTCGGCAACCTGAGCCAGGCCCAGTTCAAGCAACTGGCGGCGACCTCGAATGCCGCCGTTGCCAAGCTTTCCGGGACGGTGCAATGGGTGCAGTCGTACATCGCAGCCGACAATACCTTCTGCGTCTACCTCGCCGAAAGCGAAGAACGCGTGCGCGAGCACTCCCGCCTGGCCGGCTTTCCGATCACCAAAGTCAACGAAACCGTCACGATCATCGACCCGATGACCGCTTATTCTTGAGAAATATGGAAGACACAAACATGTCTGATGCACAACGCCTGCTCTATCTCCGCATCGCGCTGATCGTCGTCGGCCTGACGTTCATATTCGGTATATATCCGTTGGGCATCGTGTGGCCTTCGGGCTGGACCTGGGGTCATGGGCACTCGCATTACCTGATGATGATCGTCGGGGTATATGCGACGCTGGGCGTGTTTCTCCTCACTGCGTCGCGCAATCCCGATGCGCACAAGAGCCTGATTTGGTTCACGATCTGGTCGAGCGTCGTCCACGCCGCGATCATGGGCGTGCAATCGTTCAGTGACGCCGGCGAGCACGGCCACCTGATCGGCGACGTGCCGGCGCTCATCCTGATCGCAATCGTGCTGGCGGCGCTGATGCCGCGCCGGAAGCAGGCTTAAGTGGCGCTGTCGTCCTC
>JAQSCR010000587.1 GCA_029945495.1 Pseudolabrys sp.
TGGCAGGCGCCGCGCCGGCAGCGGGAGCCGCAGCCGCCGGAGGCGGGTTGGCACCGGGTGCGCCGGTCGGAGCGGCAGGCGCAGCAGCGGCGGCGGCAGCAGCGGCAGCGGCAGCGGCAGTCGCAGCAGCAGCGGCCTTGAGTTCTTCCGCGTAGCCGGACGGCGGCACGACGGTCACCAGCGTGATATTGCCTTGCGCGATCACGCGGACACCCGTCGGCAGCTTCACGTCGCTGAGATGCTTGGAGTGGTTGATGTCGACGTCCGAGATATCGACGTCGATCGATTCCGGAATCGCTTCAGCCGGGCACTCGACGTTGACGGTGTGGGTCACGATGTTGACCGCGCCGCCGCGCTTGACGCCCGGCGAGCTTTCCGCGTTAAGCACGTGCACCGCGACCCTGACGCGGATGGTGGCGCCTTCCGCGACGCGGAGGAAATCCACGTGCATCGGCAGGTCCTTGATGGCGTCGAGCTGGAAGTCGCGCGGAATCACGCGATGCTTGGTGCCGTCGACATCGACATGAAAAAGAGTGGTGAGGAAGCGCCCGGCGTAAATACGCTTGCGCAGTTCGGCATGGTCGAGCGAGACCATCAGAGGGGGTTTGTTGTCGCCATAGATCACTCCCGGAATACGACCGGAAATGCGTGCTGCCCGGGAGGCCCCCTTGCCACCTTTCGGACGCACCGCCGCTTTCAGTTCTTGGACGGTAGCCATATCGAGATCCTTGTCTAACCCAATGGAAAAAGGCGGCTTTTAAGGCCGCCCCGAACGCAGCAATGCCTCCAGGGGTGCCGGGGGCTGCGTATCGGCCGGGGTTATAGCTTTAGGGGCCCAAAAGGGCAAGGAAGGCGGTTTGACGGGAAGGCCCTCAACCCGCCTCATCCTGAGGCCGTCGATCCAACGCTTTCGAGCCCTATTATTCCACCGCCGGGCCGGCCTTCTTAGCCTTGCCCGCTGCCTTGCCCTCGAGCGCCTCGATCCGCACCTTCAGCGCCTCGTTTTCGTCGCGCGCCAGCGCGGCCATCGCCTTGACCGCCTCGAATTCCTCGCGCGGCACCACGTCCAGCTCGCGCAGAATGCGTTCGGCCTGGCTGCGGAACAAAGTATCGAACTCGCGCCGCACCCCCTGCGCCACACCGGCCGCGTCGTTCATCAGGCGCGCCATTTCATCAAATATCCGGTTGCTGGTTTGGCTCATAGTCTATCTCCGCTCATGCGGGTTAACAATGAACTTCCGGTCTTCGGCCTGCAAGGCCGCAATGGCAAAAGTCTCGTTTCATGACACTTGTGCTAAGAGTGTTGCCGAGGGCGACCCTTACCAAGCCAATGCGGAATCCAGAATGCCTCTGTTCGTCATCCCGTTTCCCTATATCGACCCCGTCATGGTCCAGATCGGACCCTTCGCCATCCGCTGGTACGCGCTTGCCTATATTTGCGGGATTTTGCTCGGCTGGGCCTATTCGCGCGCCATGATCCGCAATGACAGACTTTGGGGCGGCCCTGCTCCGCTTACTGTCGTCGACTTCGACGACTTCGTGCTGTGGGTGACGCTCGGCATCATTCTCGGCGGCCGCACCGGCTACGTGCTTTTTTATAATCTGCCGCACTTCATCGAGCACCCGCTGGAAATCTTTCAGTTGTGGAACGGCGGCATGTCGTTCCATGGCGGCTTCACCGGCTGCGTCGTTGCCGTGATCCTGTTTGCGCGCGCGCGCGGCATTCCGATCCTGTCACTCGGCGACCTCACCTGCGCCGCAGGTCCCATCGGCATTTTCCTCGGCCGCCTCGCCAACTTCATCAATGGCGAATTGTGGGGCCGGCCCGCCGAAGTTCCATGGGCTATCGTGTTTCCGCATGGCGGCCCGTTGCCGCGGCATCCGAGCCAGATCTACGAAGCGACACTCGAAGGCGTCGTACTGTTCCTCATCCTGGCGCTGTTGATCCGCTTTGGCGCCTTGAAGCGGCCGGGCCTCATCATCGGCGCCTTCGCCGCGGTCTACGCGGTCGCCCGATCGACCGGCGAATTCTTCCGCGAGCCGGATGCCCAGCTCGGCTTCCTGTGGGGCGGCGCAACGATGGGACAATTGCTGTCGATCCCGCTGTTCCTCGCCGGCGTCGGCTTTATCGTCTATGCGCTGAAGCATCCGCGAAGCGCATGATCCCGAATAGTGCGAACCATTATTCGGATCATATCATGCGCCAGAAAATGCGGGCTCCCTGATGAGTGACAATACGCCGCTGGAAATCGAGATCCGCCGGCGCATCGCCGCGGCCGGACCGATGCCGGTCGACGAATATATGGGGCTATGCCTCGCCGATCCGGAGCACGGCTATTACACGACGCGCGATCCGTTAGGCGCGCGCGGCGACTTCATCACCGCGCCCGAGATCAGCCAGATGTTCGGCGAGCTGATCGGCCTGTGGATGACCGCGGTGTGGAAGCAGATGGGTTCGCCGGCGCTAGTCCGCGTCATCGAACTCGGTCCCGGCCGCGGCACCTTGATGAGGGACGCGTTGCGCGCGGCGCAGGTGGTGCCGGCATTCCGCGAGGCGGTGGCGCTGCACCTGATCGAGATCAGCCCGGTGCTGGAAGCGCTGCAGGAGCGCACGCTCGAACCGCTGACGATACCGATGGTCTGGCATCCCGAACTCAGCGACGTGCCGGACGGGCCGGCGATTGTCATCGCCAACGAATTTTTCGACGCTCTACCAATCAAGCAATCAATCAAGCAAGCGAGCGGCTGGCACGAGCGTCAGGTCGGCATCGACGCCGACGGCAAGCTCGCCTTCGTGACCGCGCCCGATCCGATCCCGCATTTCGAGCGTCTGCTGCTGCAGGCAGTGCGCGCGGCACCGGTGCAATCGATTTACGAATGGCGCGCCGACCGCGCGGCGTTCGATCTGGGACGGCGGGTTCAGACAAGCGGCGGCGCCGCGCTGGTGATCGACTACGGCCATGCGACAAGCGGCGCCGGCGATACTCTGCAGGCGATCGGCCAGCATACCTACGCCGATCCGCTGACCGTGCCCGGCGACGTCGACCTGACCGCGCATGTCGACTTTGCGCAACTGCTCAAGGCGGCCGAAGCCATGGGCGCGCGAGCCTATGGGCCGATCGACCAGGGACAGTTCCTGCGCCGGCTCGGCATCGAAACGCGGGCTCACACCCTCAAGGCAAAAGCGAGCCGCGCGGTCGCCGCCGAAATCGACGCGGCGCTGGCGCGGCTCACCGGCCACGGCCGCACCGGCATGGGTGAGTTGTTCAAGGTGGCGGCCTTCGCGCATCCGTCGCTCGGCACGCCACCGGGATTCGAGAATTAGCTACTGGCAGCGATGGCGATAACCGTCATAGCCGAGATAGGTGCCGCTACCCGGGTCATAGCTGCGATAACGCTGCGCACAATAACCCGAACCGCGGTTGCGCTGAGATTCGTTGGCGATAATCGCGCCAAGCATCAACCCGCCGAGGATACCGGCGGCAACGCCCGCGCCGTCGTCGCCACGGTCATAATCGCGATAGCCACCGCGATAGCCGCCACGATACCCGCGCCGATATTGGATTTGGGTGGCGAGCGATTCGCTGCCGGTTTGATTTTGCGCGGCGATATCTTTCGTCACAGCCGCGCCAAGCGGCGCGGCAGCCGCCGGAGCCACCAGCAGGCCGATCGACACCAGGATGCCGGTAACCGATAGGGATGATCGCATGATGGAAACTCCTCTGGCGCCGTGCGGCGCAGGTCAATTATTCATATATAATAGGTGAACTCATGGCCCGGCCGACTGCATTGATCCATATCACGCCGGGAAGCCTCTGAATTGGATGGTCCATTTGCTGCAATCCGCGAACCTCGCCGTGCTTCCGCAAATCCGCCACGGTTTCTTCACCCGGTCCGGCGGCGTGTCGCAGGGCGTCTACGCCTCGCTCAATGGCGGCGTCGGCTCGAAGGATGAACCGGCGCAGGTCGCCGCAAACCGCGCCCGCATGGCCGAAGCGCTCGGCGTTGCGCCGGAGCGATTTCTGACGCCGTACCAGATTCATTCGCCCGACGTCGTTGTCGCCGATGCGCCGTGGACCGCCGAGACGCGGCCGCGCGCCGACGCCGTCGTCACCCGCACGCCGGGACTGGCCATTGGCGTCTCGACCGCCGACTGCGGGCCGCTGTTGTTTGCCGACGACAGCGCACGCGTCATAGGCGCGGCCCATGCCGGCTGGCGCGGCGCCTTTACCGGCGTCATCGACGCCACCGTCGCCGCTATGGAAAAGCTCGGCGCCGAGCGCGCCAACATCACGGCCGCGCTCGGGCCAACCATCCGGCAGGCGAACTACGAAGTCGGGCCGGAATTCGTCGAACGCTTTCTGGCTGCCGACGCCGACAATGCGCGCTACTTCCGCGATGCCGGACGCGATGGCCACGCCATGTTCGATCTCACCGGCTATATCGCCGCGCGCCTGCGCCAGGCCGGCATTGGGAAATTCGAGGATCTCGGCCTGTGCACCTATGCCGAGCCCGAGCGGTTCTACAGTTTCCGGCGCTCGACCCATCTGCACGAGCCGGATTATGGCCGTCATATCAACGCGATCGCGCTCGGCGCCTGACCTTTTGGCCAATCCGCTGGTTCCCGGCTACCGTTAAGCTTTACTTAACCGTAGTCCTGCCGCTAGGCTTTGCCTGAGGCCTTAGGGGACGACACGACAGGCCGCAGGGGAATCTATGAGAATGGGTCTCGGCTGTGGCGCCCGGCGCGCCGCGGGGTCTACCTTTCCACGTCTGGCCGCGTTGTTGACGGTCGCCTCGACGGTCTTCTTGGCCGGCGCGCTGGCCGGGTGCACCACCGACGGCCAGCAAGGCGTCGCCGCGATGCAGCCGCGCGGCGCCACCGTCGCCTTTGAATCCATCGACGGCCCGCCGCCCGGACAATTCCATACGCTGGTGCGCAATCTCAATGACGAAGCGCAGCAGCGCCGGCTGGCGGTGCTGTCGCGCGATGCGGCCTCGGCCTACCGGGTGCGCGGCTACCTCGCCGCCAAGGTGGCCAATGGCGAGACCACGATTTCCTGGGTGTGGGACGTCTTCGACCGGGACGAACACCGGGCGCTGCGGATCAATGGTGATGAACACGCCAAGCGACCCGGCAAGGGCGCCGACCCCTGGAACGCCGCCGACGACGCCATGCTGCGCCGGATCGCCAGCGCCAGCATGGAGCAGCTCGCCGCCTTCCTGACCTCGCCGGACGCGGTGCCGGTCGCCGCCGCGCCGAACGCGACGCCGGTTGCCTTGATCGGCGGGTCCGATACCTCGCCGGAAGCGGCCGGGATCTACCGCATCTTCCGCGCCGAGGCCGATCCGGCGCCGGTGCCGCGACAGCCGCCCGACGCGTCCGCGGTCAATTCGGCCGCCGGCCGAAGGCCCGGCGCGCAGGCGAGCCTGTAAGGCTTTTCATGACGTGTTCATCCTGACGCCAAAAGGCGCGGGACAATGAATTAGACCCGTATTGCCGGGCCCGCCGCGCCTTGTTATGACCCGGCTTCGGTTCATGAGGGCGGCGGAATGTCGGGCAAAAACGGTGCGATCAAGCTGCTCGCCGGCAATTCCAACCCAGCTCTCGCCCAGGAAATCGCCGATTACCTCAAGACGCCGCTGACCAAGGCGGTGGTGCGGCGCTTCGCCGATATGGAGATCTTCGTCGAGATCCAGGAAAACGTCCGCGGCGCCGACTGCTTCGTGATCCAGTCGACCTCGTTTCCGGCCAACGACCACCTGATGGAATTGCTGATCATCATCGACGCGCTGCGCCGCTCGTCGGCGCGCCGCATCACCGCGGTGATCCCGTATTTCGGCTATTCGCGCCAGGACCGTAAACCGGGACCGCGCACGCCGATCTCGGCCAAGCTGGTCGCCAACCTGATCACGCATGCCGGCGCCAACCGCGTCATGACGCTCGACCTGCATGCCGGACAGATCCAGGGATTCTTCGACATCCCGACCGACAATCTCTACGCCTCGCCGGTCATGGTACGCGACATCAAGGAGCGCTTCCAACTCGACAACGTCATGGTGGTGTCGCCCGACGTCGGCGGCGTGGTGCGTGCGCGTGGCTTGGCCAAACGCATCAACGCCCCGCTCGCCATCATCGACAAGCGGCGCGAGCGCGCCGGTGAATCCGAAGTGATGAACGTCATCGGCGAGGTCGAGGGCTACACTTGCGTGCTGGTCGACGACATCGTCGATTCAGGCGGCACGCTGGTGAACGCCGCCGACGCGCTGCTCAAGAACGGCGCCAAGGCGGTCTATGCCTATATCAGCCACGGCGTGCTGTCCGGCGGCGCGGTCGCGCGCATCGCCAAGTCGCGGCTGAAGGAACTCGTCATCACCGATTCAATTCAGCCGACCGTCGAAGTGCGGGCTGCGGGAAATATACGAGTCCTGCCAATCGCTTCGCTGATCGGCGAAGCCGTCGCGCGCACCGCGCATGAAGAGTCGGTGTCGTCGTTGTTCGACTGAGGCCGCGATTCAGCCGCGCGGACTTTTGAGTCGTCGCGCAGACCCAGATAAGTCTACGCAATCTGGGCAACCCAGATTGCTTTCCGCAAAACCGGTTCCCACTTTTGCTGGCTGCGCTCCCCGAGTTATCCCCAAAAGACTCACCTTGACGGCGCATTGGCTGTGGAGAGTCGAGTCGGGCCGGTTGCCTAGCACCCCCAAATCACTGCTCATTAGGGCTCGAGAATGCCTCTGGCGGGCTGAATCGAGAAGGTTATAGTCATATCGCTCTGTGATTCGTGCTCGCCGTCAAGGCATCCGTATCCCGCGTTAAATTGTAGTTCGTGCTCAGTTCGGGCGGCTTTCGCCTGACCTTGCGCCGTGCCGTGCGTTTCCCTTCAGGCTCACTTCCGCGCGGAGACGTCATGTCCCTCACGAGCTACACCGACGAAGCCCGCTTCAATCCTCTCGACGTGGTCGAGCGGCTGGCAGCCGGCAATGACTGGTCGTTCGAACGCGCCAGCGAAGACGAGATCACTATTCTCGTCACCGGCCGCTGGGCCGAATATCAGTTGTCCTATACCTGGATGGTCGACATCGAGGCGTTGCATCTGGCGTGCGCCTTCGACCTCAAGGTTCCCGAGCGCCGCAATGCCGAAGTGCATACGCTGATCGCGCTGATCAACGAGCGGCTCTGGGTCGGGCATTTCGATCTGTGGCCGACCGAAGGCATCGTCATGTACCGGCACGCTCTACAATTGCCGGCCGGCCAGGAGCCTTCCGGCAAACAATGCGAGGCGCTGCTCGGCACCGCGCTCGACACCTGCGAGCGTTATTTCACCGCCTTCCAGTTCGTGGTCTGGGCCGGCAAGACGGCCAAGGAAGCGCTCGAGGCCGCCATGTTCGAGACCTCCGGCGAGGCGTGATATAAGCGCGACATGAAGAAACCCGCGAAGAAATCGACCAGCGCAAAAACCCTCACCGCCTTTCCCGGCCGTCTCGTCCTGCTCGGCGCCGGCAAGATGGGCGGCGCCATGCTCGACGGCTGGACCGCGCGCGGTCTCAAACCCAAGCAACTCGTCGTCATCGACCCGCAGGCCGGCAAGGCAATCAAGGCGCAGGCCAAGCGCGGTCTGGCGCTAAATCCGAAACCCGGTCCGAAAGCCAAGGCCGACGCCGCCGCGATCGTCATCGCGGTCAAGCCGCAGATGGCGCCTGAGGCGATCCCGCCGGTCGGTCTTTATGTCGGCAAATCGACCTTGGTCGTCTCGATCATGGCCGGCCGCACCATGCGCTTTCTGGAAAGCGTTCTGCCGCCCGGCACCGCGATTGTGCGGGCCATGCCGAATACGCCGGCCGCGATCTCGCGCGGTATCACCGTTGCCGTGCCGAACGCCAAGGTATCGGCGCGTCAGCGCAAACTGGCGACCGAGCTGCTTTCTGCCGTCGGCAAGGTCGAATGGGTCAAAGACGAAGCGCTGATCGACGCGGTCACCGCGGTGTCTGGCTCCGGCCCGGCCTATGTGTTCCTCTTGGCCGAGGCGATGACCAAGGCGGCAATCGCCGCCGGCCTCCCCGCCGATCTGGCTTCCCGGCTGGCGCGCGAAACCGTCGCCGGTTCCGGCGAGCTGTTGCACCGCTCCGAGCTCGACGCCGCCACCTTGCGCCAGAACGTGACCTCGCCCGGCGGTACCACCGCCGCGGCGCTTGCCGTGCTGATGGGGCCGGACGGCTTCGACGCGCTGCTGACCAAGGCTATTGCGGCGGCGACAAAAAGGTCGCGCGAATTGGCGGGGTAGGCTTTCTTCTTCACCTCTCCCATTGGGAGAGGTCGGCGCG
>JAQSCR010000588.1 GCA_029945495.1 Pseudolabrys sp.
GCGCGCGGCGCCATTGGCCTGAAAGCGCGGCGCGCCGGAACCCGGCTCCAGCGGCTGATCGGGCGGCAAATCGGGATTGATCGGCAGACGGGCGGCCGGCGGCAGGCGCTGTGGCGAAGGCCGAGAATTGGTGGCGGGCTGTTGCGGCGCTTGCTGTGGCGCGGCGGCTTGCGGCCGGGGCGCCTGCGGCGGCATTTGCGGCTGCGCCGGCTGCATCACCGGCTGCGGCATCGGCTGCGGCATCGGCTGTGGCGGCGCTGCTGCCGGCGGCGGCGCATCGCTGACCGCGCGCGCGGCGATCCTGCCGACCGGCTGGGTGATGTCGGTCAGTTCGAGGTCGAGCGGATTGCGCGCGGCGCGTACGTCGCGCTCAATGGTGGCCAGACGATCGACCACCAGGCCGAGCGTGCCATGCACGGCGTCGAGCGCGTTCTGGGTGCGGGCGATGTCGTTCTTGAGCTCGGCGACGCCTTGCGAATTGTCTTCGCGCAGACCGCCGTTGCCTTTGTTGGCGCGCAGCTCTTCGATGTGCACCAGCAGATCGCCCAGGCCGCGTTCGATCGCTTCGAGATGACCGAGGCGCGAATCGGAGGCGTCGAGGCGTTGCACCAGCGCGACGATGTGATCCTCGAGATGGCCGACCGCGCTGTCGCCGCGGGTCTGCTGAATCTGCTCGATCTTGTCGGACAGCGACTCGACCAGGGCCTCCAGCCGCGGCGGCACCGAAGCGCCGTTCTGCGAGCGCTCGGCCAGCGCGTCGGCGAGCGCCGAGATGCGATGCTCGAGACTGTTGAGTGCGTCGCCGGCGCCCGAGCCGACGCCGTACTGTTCGACCTTGTCGGCCAGATGCTGAACCTGGGCGGCAAGCCGGCCGACGGTTTCGTTGGAGGCGACGTGGCCGGCCATGTCGCGCAAGGTGGTGATGGCGTGCTCGAGCTGGCCGAGCGCCGCCGGGTCTTTCTGCGCGACGATCAGATCGATCTTGTGGGCGAGGCCGTTGACCGCCTCGTTGAAGCCGACCAGGCTTTCCGCCGGAGTCAGGCCGCGCAGCGCGTCGCGCACTTCCGCCAGCCCGTGCTCGATGCCGGACAGAGCGCTGCCGTCGACGCCGGCAATGTTGCCGGATTGACGGCCTTCGGCGATGCGCTGGGTCAAGCCTTGAATCTGCCGCTCGATCGCATCAATCGCCTGGCGCGGCATGGCGTCGCTGAGCGCCCGGGCGATGTCGCCGAGTTCGGCGCGCAGCGCGTTGATCGCGTCCTCGACGCCGGGGCGGCGCAGCGTCTCGATCTGGTCGGTGATCTTGCGAAGGTGTTCTTCCAGCCCGGACAGGTCCTGGCTCGGCACCGGCGTCAGCACCGGCGCGGGCGTATAGGTCTGCGCGTGCGGCGGCGCATAGGCCTGTACTTGCGGCGGAACTTGCTGCTGCGGTTGCTGTTGTTGCGGGGGCTGGCCGGGCGCCGCCCCGCCACCGAGCGCGCGTTGCCGCGCAGCGATCTCGGCGACGGCGCGATCGATGCCCTGCGCCGCCATACCTTGCGGCGCCAAGCCCGGGGCCATACCCGGAACCATGGGCGGGGCCGCCATCATGCGCGGGATCTGGGCGATCTGCTCGATGCGCTGGTCGAGCCGGGCGATCAGATGCGCCAGTTGCGCTGTTTCGCGGCTCTGCGCGTCGCGGGCGGGTTCAGCCCGGCCGGCCTTGGGCGCATAGGCGGCCGGGCCGCGCGAGAATTGTGCGATGCGGCGGGTGATGTCGTCCAGGCGCTGATGCACGCCGGCCAGTTCGTCGCCATAGGAATCGTCGTCGTCGCGATAGGACGACCCGTGCGCGCCGTCTTCATCGGCCTGCTGTAGGATGACGGAGTTGAGCCATTCGCCCAGCGGCATGCCGGACCGGCGCGCCGCCTCCTTGGCTGTCTCGCGGGCTTCCGGCCTTATGCCTTTCACACTCCACGGGACGGCAAATTTCATTCTCACACCCACAGTCGAGGTGGAGGCGCAAAGAGCCTGGATCGACTCTCGTGAAACCGGCATCGCGCGCGGGAGGCGGGCCGGTCTTCAGTCCACCCCCGACTTTTTGCCGTTCTCGGTAAACAGGCGGTTAACGTTTACCGGAAGTGCCGGACTTTCCCGGCAAATTCCGGTTTTTCCGGTCGGAGCCGAGGAACCCGATGGGCGGCCTGGATGTCTCGCCGCCGCAGGCTCCGCCGGCCTTTAATTCGGGTGTAAATCGGCCGGTTCATACTAGGCTCGCACAAGTTGATTCTCCGGCACGGACGTTGGAGAGCGAGCGGACTACCGCGAGCGTAAACGATTTCTTAACTAATAAGATGTTTGCGACTTTAACGCTGGGAGAGAGACGATGCCGACCTACAAAGCGCCCGTGGACGATGCGTTGTTCCTGCTCAAGGACGTTTTCCACATCGAGCGCTATGGCAATCTGCCGGGCTTTGCCGACGCCACCCCCGATCTGATCGAAGCGGTGCTGCGTGAGGCGGCCAAGCTTTCCGAGGATGTGCTCACGCCGCTCAATCGTGTCGGCGACACCGAAGGCTGCACCCGTCACCCGGACGGCAGCGTCACCACGCCGAAAGGCTTCAAGGAAGCCTTCAAGCAGGTGGTCGAGGGCGGCTGGATCGGCATTTCGGTGCCGGAAGAATTCGGCGGCCAGGGCCTGCCGGCGACCTTGACCGAGACGGTCAATGAATTCCTCTGCTCCGCCAACATGGCCTTCGCGATGTATCCCGGGCTGACGCAGGGCGCGATCGCGGCGATGCTGGTGCATGCCTCGCAGGAGCTTAAAGCAAAATATCTGCCCAAGATGGTGGCCGGCACCTGGACCGGCACGATGAACCTGACCGAACCGCATTGCGGCACTGACTTGGGCCTGTTGCGCGCCAAGGCGGTCAAGCAGAGCGACGGCAGCTACAAGATTTCCGGCACCAAGATTTTCATCTCCGCCGGCGAACACGACATGTCCGAGAACATCATCCACCTCGTGCTGGCGCGCATCGAAGGCGCGCCGATGGGCACCAAGGGCATCTCGCTGTTCGTCGTGCCGAAGATCATGGTCGGCGATGACGGCTCGCTCGGTGCGCGCAACGGCGTGTCGTGCGGCTCGCTCGAAGAGAAGATGGGCATTCATGGCAACTCGACCTGCGTGATGAATTACGACGGCGCCACCGGCTGGCTGATCGGCGAGGAAAACCGCGGCCTCAACGCCATGTTCGTGATGATGAACGAAGCGCGGCTTGGTGTCGGCATCCAGGGTCTGGCGCAGTCGGAAGTCGCCTATCAGAACGCCGTCATCTACACCAAGGAGCGCCTGCAGGGCCGCGCCATCACCGGCGCCAAATATCCCGACAAGGCCGCCGACCCGATCATCGTGCATCCCGACGTGCGGCGTACGCTGATGACGATCAAGGCCTTCAACGAAGCGGCGCGCGCTTTGGTGATTTGGGCGGGCTTGAAGAGCGATGTCGCGCATCGCTCCGGCGACGACAAGGAACGCCAGAGCGCCGACGACGTGCTCGGCCTGCTGACGCCGGTGATCAAGGGCGTGCTCACGGACTTAGGCTTCGCCAACACCGTGTCGGCGCAGCAACTGTGGGGCGGTCACGGTTACATCGCCGAGAACGGCATGGAGCAGTTCGTGCGCGACGCGCGCATTGCACAGATTTACGAAGGCGCCAACGGCATCCAGGCGCTCGACCTGGTCGGCCGCAAACTCGGCAAGGACGGCGGCCGCGCCTTGATGGCCTTCCTCGGCGAGCTTGGCGCTTTCGTGAAGGAAAAGAGCGCCGACGAGAAAATGAAGCCGTTCGTGACGCCGCTCGGCGTCGCTGCCGGCCATCTGCAGCAGGCGTCGATGTGGTTCATGCAGAACGCCATGGCCAAGCCGGACAATACCGGCGCCGGCGCCACCGACTACATGCATCTGTTCGGGCTGGTCGCACTCGGCTTCATGTGGTGCAGAATCGTCGAGGCCTCGCTCGAAAAGCTTCCCGGCGCGAACGGGCAGGCTGCGTTCTACAACGCCAAGCTCACCACCGCGCGCTTCTTCATGGACCGCATGCTGCCGGAAACCGCGACGCGTCTGGCGCGCATTCAGGCCGGCAGCGCGTCAACAATGGAATTGCCGGACGAGGCGTTCTGACAAGCGCGCGGTGCGCCGCTTACGCGGCGAGCCGTGTTTCTTTCATATCGATCACCGGCACGCCCACATTCTTGAGGAGGCGATAGATGGTGTCTATTTCTTCTTGGCGCGGCCGGGGCATCGGGGCGCGCATGAAAGGCAACGGAATCAGGCCGCACAGCCATGCCGCTGTCTTGTACCGGATGTGAAGCCGGCCCATGTCGGCGATGTATTCATGCAGTTGCGATAGCCCGCCGTCCCAGATAGCGCGGGCCTTGTCGATATCTTTATTGTCCCACGCCTCGAGATGATCGAGCATCGGATCGAGCGCAAAATTCCAGAACCCGGACAGGGTGCCGTCAAACATGCCGGTCGCCTTGTATTCGTGGAATCGGGAAGCGAGGGCGCCCATCACGGCAACGTGCCGGTCGAGTCCGCGCAATCCCTTGGCGATGATTCGAAATCCGTCATACATATAAGTCATCTTCCAGCCGACGATGTTTTTGACTTCACGGCATATATGCAGGGTTGCCTGCAGTGGCAGACCGGGATGGAACGGCGGCTTCGCGCCGCCAACCGGATGCGTGACGATCGGCAGATCGACCGCGCGGTCCTGCGCGATAATCTGGTCAAGCCAGATTTCCGGATAATTGTCGGCATCCCAGCATGAGGTTACATCCTGCGCGCCACCTGGGGGCGTTACGAAAATCCCATTGACGCCGAGCGCCTTGCAATCTTTCGCCGTTTCGACGGTTTCCGCTGTCGTCAGTGCCCAGGTCCCTGCAATGACCGGCAACTTGCCGTTGATTTCCTCCATGGCGATCTCGAGCACGCGACGCTTTTCTTCGCGCGTAAGATAGAAGATCTCGCCGGCCTCCGGATTGATGCAGAGGCCGCCGCCCATCCGCACGAATCTTTCATTCTTCAAAAAGTGCTGAAGGAAACGACGATACGCGCCTTCGTCAACTTTCATCTGATCGTCGAAGGGCAGCAGCGCCGCAACGTAGAGATGATCTGCGATATTCTTTTTCATGGAGGCTTCCTGCATTAGTGAATGAACGATGTCAGCGGATCGCTGAAGTATTTAGACCAGGAGCTATGGAGAGACGTCTTCCAGCACCCGGCCTTTGGTCTCGACGGCGAATGCGAAGGTGACCGCGGCAGCGATTGCGGCAATCAAGCCGAAGGCGAGAAAGACATTCTCGAGCCCACCGCCGATCATCATGCCGACGACCGTCGGACCAATCATCGACGCGAGGCGTAGCCACGCTGTCGCGGTCCCGACGCCCATCGCTCTTGCGCGCGTCGGATACAGCTCAGGCGTATAGAGATAGACGCCGATGGACAGTACCGATGAGAAGAAAAAGGCGATGCTGACGAAGACCAGCACGCGTTGCGGAGCGTCGGCGCCTATAAACCACAATGCGCACAGCGCCGCCGCCGCTCCGGCGAAGGCCAATGCGAACCACGGCCGCCGGCCGAAATAGTCGATTGATAGCGCGCAGACCAGCGTTCCGCACAGGCCGGCAACCTGGGTGATCAGGCCGTACTGGAGTGACTGCTCCAAGGACAAATGGAATACGGTACGGTAGATCGTTGGCAGCCAAACTGTGAGGCCATAGGTGATCAGGTACGCCGCGAACCAGATCAGCCATACGACGAGCGTGCGACGCAAATATATTGGACCGAACAGGTCGCTCCACGACGCCGGCCGTTCGTGCGTCGTGACAACCGGCTCAACTGCCGGCAATGGCTTGCCGGTTGCTTTTTCGGTCTGCCGTTCGATGTAGGAAATTGCCGCTTCGGCGTCATCATTGCGCCCGCGCATGGCGAGCCAACGCGGCGATTCGGGCAACATGCGCTGCATGAAGAGCGCGAGTATGGCGGGAACCGCGCCGATAAGGAACATGTAATGCCAGCCAAAGTTTGGCACGATCCAGCGTCCCGCGATACCGGCGGCGACAAGCCCGATCGGAAAAATGAGTTCGTACAACAGAACGAAGCGTCCGCGGCCTTTGGCGCGCGCAATCTCGCTGATGTAAACTGCGGCGATTGGCACTTCGCCACCGAGGCCGATGCCTTGCAGCGTGCGAAACGCGAGGAGCGACTGATAGTCCCAGGCGAACGCACAGCCGAGACTCATCAATGAAAAAAGCAGCGTCGACAAAACAAGGGTTTTCACGTAGCCGTAGCGCTGTGCCAGCCAGCCGAACAGCAAGGCCCCGAACAACTGGCCGAGATAGCCGGTTGATATCATCAAGCCGATCTCGGGCGGTGTGAGCTTCCAGGCCGGCACGAGCACCGGCAGCACAAAGGCGATCGCCAAGGCATCGAAGGCGTCAAAAAAGGTCGCGACGCCGATGACTATGCGCGCCTTGACGTGCCAGGGAGAGATCGGAAGCCTTTCGATCCTGGAGACGACGTTATCGATCTTGCTTTGCGGTGCGTCGGCAAACTGTGGGGTGGTCGTCATGGTTCCCTCCCGGGCGTGTCTATTTTTTAAGGCGCTACGTTGAGCGCCGGGGGCCATATTCAGGCTGTCCCACTAGAAATGAAATGCATATAATGGTCATATTATAATGAATTAGGTTCATAGGGAATCGCTGATGAATCTCAAATCCGTCGATCTCAATTTGCTGATCGCATTCGATTCGCTGCTGTCTGAACTCAGCGTGTCGCGCGCTGCTGACAAGCTTGGCGTTACGCAGTCGGCGCTCAGTCACGCGCTCAAGCGATTGCGCGTGATGTTCAACGATCCGCTTCTGTACCGCGGGCCGCGCGGCATGGAGCCGACCGAGCGCGCGCTGTCGTTGATGCAACCCGTGAAGGCTATCCTCGCCGAAATCCATTCTATCGTCAGTACACGAATCGTCTTTGATCCTGCGACGACCAAGCGGACTTTCAAGATTTCGATGAGCGATGCGATGAGCGTCGAAGCCTTGCCGTTGATCGTCCGTCGTCTGCGCAAGCTCGCGCCGGATATCGACTTGCTGATTTCCTCGTCCGGGCCTCGCGACGCTTGCGTCCGCATTGCCAACGACGAGATCGAGCTTGCGATCGGCGTTTTCCCGCACAAGCCGGATGGGTTTCGGCACGGCGATCTTTACCGCGATACTCTCGTCTGCGTTGCAGATCGCAAGCATCCATTGCTGAAGAAGGGGCGTATGGACGAAAAGTCCTACCTGGCCTCGCCGCACGTGACCGTCGCGCCTAATCTCGACTCCGGCGTCCAACTCGACGACATTTTTGTCGCAATGGGATTGGCGCGCCGCGTCGTGGCGACTGTTCCTCATTACATTGCGGTGCCGGCGCTGATACGCGGGACGGACCTGATCGCGCATACCCGCCGACGGCTCGTCAGTGTGCTGAGGACTTCGTCGAACCTTGTTGTCTTTCCGATTCCGATCCCGATTCGAATTCCGGAACTCGCGTTTGAGCAGATTTGGCACCCGCGCTACGAAGGCGACCCTGGGCATAGATGGCTGCGGACTCTCATTGCGGACGCGGTTGCCGCGTAGCTGAAAGCTGTTCCGCGCGCTTCTTCATGGACCGCATGCTGTCGGAAACCGCCACAAGGCTAGCGCGCATTCAGGCCGGCGCGGCGTCAACAATGGAATTGCCGGACGAGGCGTTTTAAGCCATTGATGCCGTCACGCCGGCCGCGATAATCGCTGCCGGCCAGACGCGCGGGAAAAAATGGCTAACCACAATCTGAAAATCGCCATCGTCGGCGGCGGCATCGGCGGCGCGGCGGCGGCGCTGTCCTTGCTCAAGGCCGGCTTCGACGTCCATGTCTACGAACAGACGCGGGCTCTGCGCGAGGTCGGCGCCGGTATCGTGCTGACGCCGAACGCCACGCGGGTGCTGCATCATCTCGGCTTCGCCGACGCGCTGGAGGCGCTCGGCGTCGCACCTGTGGCGTTCCGCCAGCGCCGCTGGGACGACGGCCGCACGCTGCTGTGCACGCCGGTGGTGCGCGAACCGGGCAAGCCCTCGACCTTCTTTACCTCGCACCGCTCCGACGTGCTTTTGATGCTGGCCGGACAGATTCCGCCCGACCGTCTGCATCTCGGCCATCAGTTGACGGGCTTCACCGATCATGGCGACCGCGTCGACATCAAAGTCGCCGACAAGCCGCCGGTCACCGCCGACATCATGATCGGCGCCGACGGCATTC
>JAQSCR010000589.1:0-680 GCA_029945495.1 Pseudolabrys sp.
CGCGCTCGCCGACGTCGGTGTCGTAGCCTTTCGGCATGCGGGCGATGAATTCGGCGGCGTGCGCGGCTTCCGCCGCCTTCTCGATCTCGGCGTCGGTGGCGTCGAGCCGGCCGAAGCGGATGTTTTCGCGCACGGTCGCGGCGAACACCACGGCGTCCTGCGGCACCAAGGCGATCTCGCGGCGCAGCGCGGCGGGATCGGCGTCCGGCAGGCGCACGCCGTCGAAGCTGATGCCGCCGCTTTGCGGATCGTAGAAACGGAGAATGAGATGGAAGATCGTGCTTTTGCCGGCGCCGGACGGCCCGACCAGAGCCAGTCTCTCGCCCGGCTTCACCGTGAACGACAGCCCATCGAGAACGTCGGCGTCGGGCCGCGTCGGATAGGCAAAGCGCACGGCGTCGAAGGCGACCTCGCCGCGCGAAGGCTTAGCCAGCGCCAGCGGATGCGCCGGCGCCTTGATCTGCGGCTCGACACTGAGGATCTCGAACAGCCGCTCGGCCGCGCCCGACGCCTGCGCGATCTCGCCCCACACCTGGCTGAGTTCGCCGAGGCCGCCGGCGGCGAACACCGCGTAAAGCACGAACGGGCTCAGCCGGCCGGGCGTGATGTCGCCGGCCAGCACGTCCTGCGCGCCGACCCACAGCACAACAACGACGCTGGAGAAAATCAGGAAGATCGCG
>JAQSCR010000589.1:690-8270 GCA_029945495.1 Pseudolabrys sp.
ATCGACGTCAGGATCGAGCGCGCTATGGTGGCGCCGCGCGCCGCTTCATAGGCGTTCTCGACCGCCGCGCCGAAGCGCCGCGTCGCCAGCGCTTCGTTGGTGAAGGCTTGCAGCGTGCGCACCGCGCCGATCAGTTCGCTGGCATAGCCGGAGGCGTCAGCCAGCGTATCCTGCGCGGCGCGGCTTTTCTTGCGCACGGCGCGGCCGAAGCCGACCAAAGGCAGCACGATCACCGGAATGGCGGCGAGCACGAACAGCGACAGCCGCGGGCTGGTCACCACCATCATGGTTGCGCCGCCGACGAACAGCACGACGTTGCGCAGCGCGATCGACACCGAGGCGCCGACGGCGGATTTGATCTGCGTGGTGTCGGCGGTCAGCCGCGAGATCATCTCGCCGGTCTTGGCGGTGTCGAAGAACGACGACGACAGTTTGGTGAGGTGCGCGAACACGTCGGCGCGCAGGTCGGCGACGATGCGCTCGCCCAAAGTGATGACGAGGTAGTAGCGCAGCGCGCTGGAGACGGCGAGCACCGCGACCACAGCGATCATGACGCTGAAATAGCTGTCGATCAGCTCGGCCGCCTTGGCCGAGAAGCCGAAGTCGATCATGCGGCGGACCGCGACCGGCACCACCAGAGTGGTCAGCGCGGCAATCGTCAGCGCGGCGAGCGCGGCCAGCGCCCGCCAGCGGTATCGGCCGATATAGGGCAGCAGACGCCGCAGCGGCTGGACCTTCAGCTGGCGCTTTTCCGCCGCCTGGGCCTGGTCACCCAGCCCGCGTCCCTCACTGGCAAAACTCATGCGACGCGACGCCTTTTCTTGCCCAATACGCCTCGCCCGTGGCGTCACCCGTGTTTAATAGCCGGGACCATGCCCCGAGTGCTTGATATCGGTCAATCGCCGGCGCTTGCCGGGCGGCCATTCGTCCTGTATAGACCGGCCAAATTCAGCATTTCGGCGCCCTTTTGGCCGCCTTAACGAACCAGCATCGAACGGAACCTAAGATCATGAAGGCCGATATCCACCCCGACTACCACTCCATCAAGGTCGTCATGACCGATGGCAGCGAATTCACCACCCGCACCACCTGGGGCAAGGAGGGTGACACGATGAACCTCGACATCGACCCGAAGTCGCACCCGGCCTGGACCGGCGGCGCGGCGCAGATCATGGACCGCGCCGGCCGCGTCTCGCGCTTCCAGAAGAAGTTCGCCGGCTTCATCAAGGAAGACAAGAAGTAAGCGCTTCGCTCAGGGTCTCAACTGAAAAACCCCGGGGCATGACCCCGGGGTTTTTGATTTATTGAGCGGTCGCGGTGAAAACCGTCAGACCTTCTCGACGCCGAACGCCGCTTTCAACAGCCCGAGCTGGTGCTCGACCGGATTGATCGACGGCGCCTGTTCGGCGGCGATGTTGTGAATGGTGGTGTCGAGCCGGCGTACCTTGGCGTGCAGCTTCTGCGACCGGTCGATCAGGTCGCGCAGCACCGATGGCAGCAGTTCGAGATTGTTCGGGTCGTGGCTGTCGGTGGTCGCCAGCTTGACCTTGGTCTTTTCCTTGTTGGCCTGGGCGAGCGACATCTCGCCTTCCTTGACCGCGCGATGCAGCAGCAGCCAGGACGCCAACTGCATCAGCCGCGTGGTGAGGCGCATGCTCTCGGTGGCGTAAGCCAGCGCCGGCGCGCGTTCGAGCGTCTTGGATTCGGTGCGGCCGGGACCGTCGAGATAGGTCGCGGTTTCTTCGACCAGCGCCATGCCGTCGCGGAACAAGTCGGCAAAAGCCTGCGAATTGGCAAGCCGCTCGCCGAACGACACCGGCTCCGCTGTATTGCTGAATAATGACTCGGACATGACGCTACGCCTCACCCTACTCTGTACCGAACGACGTTATAATTTTCGTTGCGCATCGCGGGACGCCGATGCGGTGCCGCTTTACGATTGGGTAAGCATGCCGCGCCGGGGTGCATTGAGTCCAGACGGTGGCGCGGCAAACCTTGCGACATAGTTGCCGGGCAGGCTTAAGGCCGAGCGCGCCTGTCACAATTGCCTCAAAACGGGACAGCCGCGCATAAAAAAGAGCCGCCGTTGCCGGCGGCTCGAAGTTGATAACAGGGAGGCGTCAAACAGAGTGGACAGGAGCCACTCAAAGTCCATGAAGATGGACGGTTACCAGTAATAGTCGGGAAAGCTTACCGGCCGGTTAAGGACGTGCGTTAGGGGCCTGGTCATTTCCGGCCCGCGAAACGGCCGTTTTGGCGGTCAGCGTTTGAAAAACTGGTCGGCCGCCGCGCGTTTGTCGCGCTTTCGCGCCATGTCGGCCTCCAGACGTTTGATCTCGTCCTGCATCAGCTGCACGCGCAGTTGAAGTTCCTCGACCGACAACAGGCTCAGGTCCTGCCCGATCTCGTGCGCCACTTTCTTTTTCGGCCTGTCTTCGTCGTCGAACGCCATCTCAGCCTCCGCTTCAGCGGTAAATTTAGCCGTGCCGTGGCGGGTTGTCACATCGGCACGTGCCGCCTAAACAAAGCGACCGCCCGCACGCTCCGGAAATTAACCAAGAGGTAACCATGGCCGACCTGCCGACCACCATGACCGTCATCGGTATCAAAGAGCCGGGCGGCCCCGAGGCACTGGTCCCGGAACAGCGGCCCGTTCCCGTGCCGCGCGAAGGCGAGATCCTGATTAAGGTCGCCGCCGCCGGCGTCAACCGCCCCGATGTGCAGCAGCGCAAGGGCCTCTACCCGCCCCCACCCGGCGCGCCCGACGTGCCCGGTCTCGAAATCGCCGGCGAGGTCGCAGCTCTCGGCTCCGGCATTCGGCGCTGGGCGATCGGCGACCGCGTCATGGCTCTTGTCGTTGGCGGCGGCTACGCCCAATACGCGGTCGCGCACGCCAGTCATGCCCTGCCGGTGTCCGGCCTGTCGATGGTCGAAGCCGCGGCGGTGCCGGAAACTTTCTTCACCGTCTGGCACAACGTGTTCGAACGCGGCGCGCTCAAAGAGGGCGAAACATTGCTGGTGCATGGCGGCTCGTCCGGCATCGGTACCGTCGCGATCCAGCTCGCCAAGCAGTTCGGCGCGCGCGTCATTGTCACGGCCGGCTCCGAAGATAAATGCGATGCCTGCCGCAAGCTCGGTGCCGACGTCGCGATCAATTACAAGACGGAAGACTTCGTCGAAGCAACCAAGACCGCGACCGACGGCAAGGGCGCCGACGTCATTCTCGACATGGTCGGCGGCGACTATATCGCCCGCAACTATGAAGCCGCCGCTGTCGAAGGCCGCATCGTGCAGATCGCCTTCGCCGGCTCGCCGAAGGCGACCGTCGATTTCCGGCGCATCATGCTCAAGCGTCTGCACCATACCGGCTCGACCTTGCGGTCGCGCGCGGTCGCCGACAAAGGCGCGATCCGCGAGGCGATCGAGCTGAAGGTCCTGCCGCTGCTGGCGGCCGGCACGGTCAAGCCGATCATCTACAAGACCTTCCCGCTGGCGCAGGCCGCCGCCGCCCATGCGCTGATGGAGAGCAGCGCGCATATCGGCAAGATCGTGCTGGAGGTTTGAGACGCGAGAACCGGCTAAACGCCTCCGAGGCTGGGCTTTACCTTACAAAAGCCGCCGAATTCCGCGAATAGCGACGGTTCGGCGGTTAAGCCCATCCCCCGCCACAATCATGGTTAATCGCTAAACGCTTGCCCGCACCCCCAATGGACCGCTCCTCATCTCAAGGGGCCGGCGATCGCACTAGTGGTCCGATTCTAACATTCGCATCCATTCGCGGAGGCAATTTTGCGAATGTTAGAATCAAAGGACCACTAGCAAGTTATTATCGCTAGTGGAGCTTGGATTTGACGTTCGCTTACGAGATTCGCGGCTGGCGGGCTGCGAACGTCAAATCCGCTCCACTAGCCGGAGGGTAACGTTTGTATTTGAGGCGTTCCGTTCACCGACTAGCGACCAGTCTGCTGCTCGCCGCCGCCGTGCTGGCCGGCTCGCGCGCGCATGCCGTCGAAGCCGTGAACGTGCGGATCGATACGCCTGCGATCGACCTCACCGCCGCCACCGAACGGGTCAAGACCGACGCCGACCGCATCCAGGTATCGACCGCACCCGGCCCCGACGGCATCGTCCGCCGCATTGAGGTGCGCGCCCGCGAAGGCAACGTCAATTGGGCGACCTTCGCGCTCACCAATAATTCCGACGAGCAGATCGACCGCCTGATCGTCGTGCCGCATTACCGCATGGTCGGCTCCGGCCTGATCTGGCCCGACCTCGGCCTGTCGCGTATCGCCGGCATCACCCCCTCGACCGGCGACCGCCCGGTGCGCCAGGAATCGACGACCTCGGATATTTTCCGCGTCACGCTCGACCCCGGCACCGTCGTCACCTACGTCGCCGAATTGCGCACCGACAAGCTGCCGCAGATCTACCTGTGGGAACCGGACGCCTACAAGGACAAGGTCAACTCGTTCACGCTCTATCAGGGCATCGTCATCGGCATCGCCGGCCTGCTGGCGTTGTTCCTCACCATTCTCTTTGTGGTGAAGGGCTCGGTGATGTTCCCGGCCGCCGCCGCGCTCGGCTGGGCGGTTCTCATCTATATCGGCATCGACTTCGGCTTCTGGGGCAAGGTGTTCGACATGTCGGCCGGCGCCGAGCGCGTCTGGCGCGCCTGCGGCGAGGCGATCCTGTCGGCGACTTTGCTCGTCTTCCTGTTCGCCTATTTGAATCTATCGCGCTGGCATGTGCGCTATGCCCACATCACCATCGCCTGGCTGGCGGCGCTCGCCGCACTTATTGCCGTTGCCGTCTTCGATCCCGCCGTCGCCGCCGGCATCGCCCGCATGTCACTGCTTCTCATTGCCGTGTGCGGCCTGGCGCTGGTCATCTATCTGTCGACGCACGGCTTCGATCGTGCGGTGCTGTTGATCCCGACCTGGCTGTTGCTGGTGGTGTGGACGTTCACCGCCGGCATCGCGGTGATGGGCGGGGCGCAAAACGACATCATCGGGCCGGCCCTGCTCGGCGGCCTGGTACTGATCGTGATGTTGATCGGCTTCACGGTGATGCAGCACGCTTTTGCCGGCGGCATCACCCACGGCATCGTCTCCGATGTCGAACGCCGCGCCCTGGCGCTGACCGGCGCCGGCGACATGATCTGGGACTGGGATGTGTCGGCCGACAAGGTCTACACCAGCCCGGAAACCGAACACGTGCTGGGCCTCAAGCGCGGCTCGCTCGAAGGGCCGGCGGCGCAGTGGCTCGACGTCTTGCATTCGCTCGACCGCGATCGTTTCCGCGCCTCGCTCGACAGCGTCGTCGAACAGCGGCGCGGCCGCCTCAACCAGGATTTTCGCCTGCGCGCCAGCGACGGGCATTATCTGTGGTTCACGCTCAAGGCCCGGCCGGTGGTCGGCTCCGACGGCGAAGTGGTGCGCGTCGTCGGCACTTTGACCGACGTCACCGACTTCAAGAACGCCGAGGAACGGCTGCTGTTCGACGCAGTGCACGATAACCTCACCGGCCTACCGAACCGCGAACTGTTCATCGACCGCATGGAGGCGGCCTTCGCCTTCGCCCGCTCCGACAGCAATATCCGCCCGTCGGTGATGGTAATCGACGTCGACCGCTTCAAGACGGTCAACGACTCGGTCGGCATCGCGGTCGGCGACTCGATCCTGCTGACGATCGCGCGGCGTCTGGCGCGGCTGTTGAAGCCGCAAGACACTTTAGCGCGGCTGTCGGGCGACCAGTTCGCCGTGATCCTGTTGTCGGAACGCGAGCCGGCGCGCATCGTTGCTTTCAGCGAAACATTGCGCCGCGCGCTGCGCGCGCCGATCGCCTTCAACGACCGCGAAATATTCCTCACCGCCTCGATCGGCCTGGCGCTGGCCGAGACCCAGCCGCATCGCACCGAAGAGGTGCTCAAGGACGCCGAACTGGCGATGTACTACGCCAAGCGCATCGGCGGCGACCGCATCGAAATCTTCAAGCCGGCGATGCGCGCGCGCAAGACCGACCGCTTGACGATGGAATCCGAATTGCGCCGCGCCATCGAGCGCCAGGAGATCAAGGTGCTGTTCCAGCCGATCGTGCGGCTGGAAGATCGCGCCATTGCCGGTTTCGAGGCATTGGCGCGCTGGGATCACCCGAAAATGGGGCGGCTCTCGCCGGCCGAGTTCATTTCGATTGCCGAGGAAATCGGTCTGATCGTCGATCTCGGACTTTTCGTGCTCGATCACACCGCCAAACAGCTCGCCATCTGGCAGGCCGCGACCAAAGGGCGCGAGCCGGTGTTTGCGTCGGTCAACGTCTCGTCGCGGCAGTTGCTGCGGCACGACCTGATCCAGGATCTGCGCGGCGTCCTGGCGCGTACGCCGCTGGCGCGCGGCTCGCTCAAGCTGGAGATCACCGAATCGCTGGTGATGGAAAATCCCGAACATGCCGCGCAGATGCTCACCCGCATCAAGGAGCTTGGCGCCGGCCTGTCGCTCGACGACTTCGGCACCGGCCACTCCTCGCTCGCTTATCTGCAACGCTTTCCGTTCGACACCATCAAGATCGACCAGTCGTTCGTGCGCACCACGACGCGCGGCACCCGGCCGGTGATCTTGCGCTCGATCATCGCGCTGGCGCACGACCTCGGCATGGAAGTGGTGGCGGAAGGCGCCGAGACCGACAGCGACGCGGTCGAGCTGTACCAGCTCGGCTGCGAATACGCGCAGGGCTTCGCGTTCGGCGAGCCGATGACCTCGGAAGCCGCCCGCGATCTGCTGATCGGCAAGCCGCTCAGCGTCCGCACCTTCAAGGTTGCGTCAGAATAGCGGCTACGCGTGGCCGGCGTCGCTCGACAGGTGGCTGAGATCAATGCCGATCTTGCGCAGCGCCTTGTCGTATTTGCCGCCGGTGTCGGCGCCGAAGATCAATTCCGGATCGGCGGGGCAATGCAGCCAGCCGTTTTCCTGGATTTCCTGCTCCAACTGGCCGGGGGCCCAGCCGGCATAGCCGAGCGCGAGGATGGCGCTGGCCGGGCCGCTGCCGTGCGCGATCGCTTTGAGGATGTCGAGCGTCGCGGTGAGGCAAATACCTTCGTCGATCGGCAGCGTCGAATTCTCGATGAAGAAATCGTCCGAATGCAGGACGAAGCCGCGCCCGGTTTCCACCGGCCCGCCTTTGAGCACCTTGACCTCTTCGGCCCCGGTCGGCAGCTGGATTCGCTCGGCCGCCGGAATCACTTCGAGCTGCACCAGCAGGTCGGGGACTTTAACGTTCGACGCCGGCTGATTGACGATGATGCCCATCGCGCCTTCGGTCGAATGGGCGCAGACGTAAATCACCGCGCGGGCAAAACGCTCGTCGTTCATCGTCGGCATCGCGATCAGCATCTGCCCGTCGAGATAGCCGCGCGCCGTGTGCGTGGCCGAAGCGGTTGATTTGCGCGAAGCCTTCATGGCGAAAAGGTACCCTAACGGCCGATCTTTGCAAACGAAGCCGGCGGCCCAAAGTTCAGCCGGGCGGCGCGGCAATTCTATAGACATTCGATACGACAATTGTGGCAAAGTCATAGACTGCCTATCCGG
>JAQSCR010000590.1:0-690 GCA_029945495.1 Pseudolabrys sp.
CAAAACCCTTCATCACTTCCCCCGCCGATTCAGCAAGAGAATCATAGCATCGATGGGGTTTTCACACAGCCTGGACCCGAAGCGGACATCAAGCCGCACACGCAAGCCGCTGGAAGGCCGAGTTCATATTTATTCTGCACGTTCCATTTTGCGGCTTTGATTTTCGACAAGCGCCTGCCATTTTTCAAACGCAGACTGTGACTCATGAGCGGGTAAGGCTGAGATTTTTTCGTCCATGAAGGCCACGAAGTCTTTGCTATAACTGTGACGCACCAGCTGCCACATCGCCCGAATTCCCGGGAAAGCGGCGATCTGCTCTTTGATGGTGGTCTCATATCCGGCATAGGCCTCTCTATCCAGAAAGCCCGCTCGATATTGGTGGTGCTGGTTTTCGCATCCCATAAAAGTCGCTCTGCACAACATGAAAAACTGGACGAATTGCTGTTGATCCAGCTTGCCCCGGCCGGAAGCGCCCATCGCGTAAACTTTGCTGAAATTCGGGTCCGCAATGGTTGTGATATAGTTTAGCCAGTAGTCAGCATTGAGTTGCAATGCTGTAGCTTGATTGCTTTTCGTATTTTGCCGAACTTGCAATGCAACGAATAGCAATGAGGCAACGACCGCAAGTGCTGCGACGACTTGCCCGATATTTGCCCAGTCCGAAAGCGTCATGGCATTTCCTTAAAAGGC
>JAQSCR010000590.1:700-8252 GCA_029945495.1 Pseudolabrys sp.
AGATGCCGTTTCTACGGTGAGTCTCAGCTAACACTGTTCTGATTATGTCAGCTAGGGCAATTCGCTGCGCTGCAAAAGGCAACCGCTGCGGCACCCGCATTTTGGTAATACTTACGGCTGCGGCCCGTCATAACCTTCGAGAATAATAATATCGCCAGCCGACGCGGAAGCGCGGAGCTTTTTCGCTTCAGCGTATTCCGGCGACCGATAGCAGGCGAGCGCGGCTTCGTAATCCGGGAACTCGATGACCACGTTCCGCGATCGATTTTCGCCCTCGACATTTTCAGACCGGCCACCGCGAGTGAGATAGCGCGCGCCAAACTTCTTGAAAAGCGGCTGGATCGCGGTTGCGTATAGCTTGTAGTTATCCAGATTATTCACGTCGACTCGTGCGAACCAGTAGCCTTTTGGCATTGCTTACTCCTTACCAGAATTTCTTTGATGAACGCCGGAACGGCGTGAAACATAGCGGACGGTTGAGCTGCCGGATAGCGCCTCATTTTGATTGTGTGTCTTAAGTGAGCGCCATATATACTGCTTCGTCCCGATCTTGATACGAGCCTGATAGACACCATCACGATCAAATACGCATACACGGTCGTTTTCCAATCTCACTGCGGCTTGGCCCATGGGCGACCAATGCCAATCGACTCAATGTACGACCTCCAGCGATGACGCGGCCGGGTCGGGAACGAGGTTTGAGAAGTGCAAGCGGCGCAATTAGATTGCAGCGATAACGCGCCCAAGCTTGCCAGTGACAGATTCGGCGATCGTTTTGAGCGTCGGATTTCCGACCTGCTCCATGGAGATAGATGGGTTGATGGCAGCCACCTCGATCTGGCCGCCGCCAAGGTCCTGCACGATCACGTTACACGGCAGCATAGTTCCGATTTTGTCATCGGCGGTCAACGCCTGATGCGCCAGTGGCGGATTGCACGCGCCGAGGATTCGATAATCTCGGAAATCGATGTCCAGCTTTTTCTTCATGGTCGCTTTGACATCGATTTCAGTCAGAACGCCAAATCCCTCGGCTTTGAGTGACTCGATGACGCGCTCCACTATGGCGGCGAAATCTCCACTCACGGTCTTAGCGATATAATATTTCATTTGAACGCCTCAACCGAGATGGAGTCGTGACTGGGATTCGAGCTTCATACCGCCGGAGCGTTTGTATAACGCACTCATTTGCCGGGCGCACCGAAACTGGGATCATGAATTTCGCCGACGGACCGCAAGAAAAGCGATACCCACGACCAGAACGAGCACAAGCAGGCCGACCCCTCCGAACCCACCCATTCCCCAGCCCATCCCCCATCCATCGCCCATCATCCCACCTTGGCCGGGCCCGGAGGGCTGTGCGTTTGCGGACAGATTCGCGACTCCAAGAGCCAACGCGGCGGAGAGGTATGATGCGGTTCTGAACGTTTTGGTCATCATGATGATCTCCTAGAAAATGTGTGAACTGACGGCACCACGATCGTCATGGTGGCACTTTGACCTATGTCAACCGAGATTATGGGTTGTCAGCTACAGAATGTCCCAGAACAATTCCGTTTGTACTGCGACCTCGTCCATCTGGACATGGCAGCGGTCACGGCAGGCAGTAAACCTTCGTTGTTCAGGTTGTCACAAACTGTCCCATCATGCCGTTGTCCTCATGCTCAAGAATATGGCAGTGGTACATGAAGGGCGCCTTCACGGCAGGCTGGGTGAACCGTACGAGAAGCTCGACGGGCTCTCGCACCAGCACCGTGTCCCTAGCGCCTGCGTCGCGCGTCATAGGCTTACCTCCGTTCCGACTAAGCACCTCAAATTGCACGCCGTGGATGTGCATGGGATGGAACATCATCTCCCCTGAAACCTCCCAGATTTCCGTATCGCCGAGCACCACCCTCTCGTCGATACGGTCCATGTCGAACGGGCGGCCATTAATGGCCATGGTACCACCCGAACCAATGCGTCCTCCCATCATGCCACCCATGCCCATGGTGAGGACAAAACGACGACGCCGTTTGGCTTGAGAGGCGTTCACGCGCTGGCGCGCAATGAGCCGGACAGGAACCACGGCAGTTCCCCGGTCACTGGCAATAGGTTCAAATCGAAGCACGACCTCATGGCCTGCACCGAAAATCTCCGCTCCAAAGTCTCGCACCCGCGCCAGCGGGCCCATCATCGGAAGATTGGTGTCGGGAGCGGTCTGAAGCGCAACGGGCCGACCATTTGAAAAATCCACCAGGACTTCGACCCGTTCGCCTGGCGCGAGGGTCAGTGAACGCACCTCGATCGGTTCTTCGAGAAGGCCTCCCTCGCTAGCAATCCAGTGGAAGGATCGCTGGTCTGCGAACGACAAGTCGAAAATCCGGGCGTTCGATCCGTTCACGAGCCGCAGCCGCACCAAACGGCCGGGGATACGGGCGATCGCGTTCGGTGTTCCGTTGACCAAAGTGGTATTACCGCGCCGGCCCAGCATGTTGGTCATCATCCCTTCCGGGAGGACCAATCGACCGTCCTCGAACTGCCGATCTTGGAGTACGAGAGGGAGATCATCAACGCCGTATTCCGACGGGAGGCCCAAAGCCCGCTCCTCGTCGTCGGTGACGAGGAATAAACCCGCCAGCCCCGAATAGACCTGTGCCCCGGTCCGCCCGTGCGCGTGCGAATGATAGAACAGCGTTCCCGCAGGCTGGCGAATCGGGAGCCTTGGACGCCAAGTGGCGCCGGGTAGGATCAACTCGTGGGGGCTCCCGTCGAGTTCGGCCGGAATCAGGAGGCCGTGCCAGTGAACGGTGGTGTCCTCCTTCAACGTATTGGTGACAGCGATCTCCACCTCGTCGCCGCGATTTACCCGGAGCGTGGGCCCCAAATAACTGCCGTTGTAGCCCAGCGTCTGACTCGCACGTCCCGGGAAGAATTCAGTGTCACCGGTTTGTACTTGGAGCGAAAGAGACTGCCCTTCCTTGCGCGCATCGAGGAGAGGAGGGACGCGCAAGGGCTGTGGCTCACCAGCAGTTGCTCCAGTGGCTTTCCAAACAGGGCGCGTTATCAGAGCACCCGCGCCAATAGCAGCTGCCCCGACGAAAAGTAATCGGCGACTGAGCTTCACGTCTTCCCTCGCCAACTCAATTACGTGACAGTTACGCGACATCCACCAATTTGTGGCGGATGTCGCGATCCTTCCCTGGATTACTTCATCATACCCATGGCTTTATCCATGTGTGTCTTGCAGCCACCCATGTCTTTTTTCGCCATCATCTCTTTGGCCGTGTCCATTTCCTTCGTGGCCGCCGCCTTCTTGGTCGTGTCTGTCATCTTCATCATGGAATCGTTTGCTGACTTCATGTTTGCGTCGGAGCAGTCCATCATTGCTCCGGTGGCTGTTCCGGGCGCGGCGCTCTGTGCATTCGCAAAGCTGATTGCCGCAATAAGGGCAGCAGTGGCGGTAAGGCCGGTCAGAATCTTCATGGTTTACTCCCTGTGAATGCCAACATTTCGGCAGTGGGCGAACGCAGCGGCGGGAAATAAGTTCCTCTCATTATCGCAGCGTTTAGGATATATTCGCGCTTCAACCGCGAATTAGAGAAAAAAATTCGCAACCGACCGATCAGCGGCGGAACAGCGCGTCGAATAAGGCATTCGCAGACATTTTATTTATTGGATTCTGGGGAAAGCGGGCCACCGGATACAACCTGTTAGCCGGACGCACCAAAATTCAGGTCCTCGCAAAGAGTGAGGAAATAGCGAATTTGCTGCATCTCCATAGTGCAACAGCTCAGTAGCGCGCGGCGAATTCAGTTATATGATCAAGTGCTCGACCCGTGACTGCCATCGCAATCATGATGAGATAAACGACCAGCCACGCCTACTGCGATCTCAGCCCTTCTTTGCATCACTGGATTGAGGCCGATGAAACGATTCGCACGCGTTTTTGTTTTCCTCTTGCTTGGCACATCACTACAGGCGGGAGAGCTTGCCTATGTGGGGGGTGGACACATAGTGGACCTTCAGCATTTTACATGCACCGACAATCCGGCGAGCAAGTATCTTCGGCGCGTATGTTATGACGAGGTAGAGGCATACCTGCTCGTGGAACTTCAGGAAACTTGGCTGCACTACTGCGGCGTGAAACGACCGGTTGTCTCTGCTTTCATAAGCGCCCCGTCGGTGGCCAGCTTTTACAATTCAAAAATCCGCTCCGGCCCATTTAATTGCCGAGGCAAAAGCGTTCCCAGTTATGACTAGGGTCTGTACTCAGATAACGTCTTGAAAAAACGTGACGATCGTGATTCACCGTTCTTGGAAGTGAGTCATGCGATTTGATTTGGGCGACGCCGACTGGGCTCTCCTGGAGCCGCTGATGCCGAAGAGTCGAAAGAGTGCGCGCGTTGACGATCGAAGGATCATGAACGCGATATTCTACGTGCTTCGCACCGGGATGCCGTGGCGCGATCTGCCTGAGCGCTATGGGCCTTACACGACGGCTTACAATCGCTTTAACCGCTGGTCTCGGCGCGGCATCTGGAAGCGGATTTTCGACACGCTGGCGTCGAAATCGCGCGACAGTCTGTATCTGATCGACAGCACAATCGTGAAAGCCCATCGCGCGGCCAGCGGCGCAAAAGGGGGGAGCAAAATCAGGCGATTGGCATCAGCCGCGGCGGTCGCTCCACGAAAATCCATGCGGTTGTCGACAGCAAGGGGCGCCCGCTGAACTTCATCGTGACCGGCGGACAGGTCCATGACAGCCAAGCCGTTGCAGATGTGCTCGATACGCCCAGGCCGCCACTCGCCGTTACCGCCGACAAGGCTTATGACAGCGAGAAAGTGCGTCAGCAAATCAAGGATGAAGGTGCCTTGCCGATCATCCCGAGCCGCAGCAATGCTACCAAGAAAGCCTATTGTCCCAAACGCTTCTACCGACGGCGCCACAAAATCGAGAACTACTTCTGCCGCATCAAGGACTGGCGGCGCATCGCCACCCGCTATGACAAACTCGCACGAAATTACCTTGCCGCCGCAGCCCTCGTCGGAGCGCTCTATTGGATCAAGTTGTGAGTCCAGAACCTTGCGCCCTGGTTGACTCTGGACTCGACCAAGCAAAAATATGCTCAGACCGTCGTGCCGATGCGGATAGTCCCCGGTTGCGTGCAGTTTTGGGGAGGGAAAGCCGTTTTTACACAGCCACCCAAAGCGGACTTTCAGCTCGCAACTGCAATTATGCGCGGCAAACCAAACGCATGAGCAATAGCCAGTCCTAAGATTAGCCTTTGCGGAAGCGTGTCCAGAAGAACCAAAATGCTGCCGCTATAACGACGAAAACGAAGATAAAGTCGAGCCGATGCATCGTGCTCCGCAATACCGGGTTCGTGTCCCAATTCTTGCCGAGTACAAATCCGATGTAGGCCAAGCCAAAGCACCAAGGCCAAGAGCCCACGAAGGTGTAGATTTGGAATTTTAGCATCGGCATCCGCGCAAGCCCGGCCGGAACCGAAATAAACGTCCGCACGACCGGAAGAAGGCGACTGATTAGGACAGCGGCCGCGCCATAGCGCGCGAAGAGCCGTTCGGCGTATTCAATATCGCTTGGCCGGACGAGAACATACGCTCCCCAGCGGTCAATGGCTTTTCGCCCGCCCTTGATCGCAACGGAATACGCGATGGTCGAGCCGAGATTGCAGCCGAGTGCGCCAATGGTCGCTGCACCCAATAAGCTGAATTGTCCGGTGGAAGCGAGATAACCGGCAAACGGCATGATCACTTCCGAGGGAAGAGGGATACACGCCGATTCAAATGCCATAAGACCCAGAACGCCAAAGTACCCGAGCGCCGAAATCGTATCCACAATTGTAGTGGTAATCGCAGTAATGACCTGATCGAGCATTGAGGCGTTGTTCCGGTCGAATCGGATTGGGAAAGGAGTTCGGGCCAGTGAATTTCTCACTTGCCCGGTTCATAGGCTAGTCTTTCGGGTTAGCGCCTTCGGCAGCATTTTCGAGGACGCGTCCAGTCATAGCATCGACGCCGACCTCGCGCCATTGCTTGCCCTGCTTCAGGTCGAACGAGTAGCGCAAGCCACTTCCGCCGTCTTCGCGCTCAAGCTCCTCCGCCATGATCTTGCCCGGGTGGGCCTTGAGGGCGATGGCGCGCGCCTCGCTCATGGTAATTCTCGCCTCGGACGCCAATGCCGTTTTGGCATGTGCGATCATCGGCGGCATCAGAACGGCAGAGGCGAGCGCCGCCGTAAATGCTACGCGGATTAAAGTGTTCGGGTTCTTCATGGATAACTCCGGTTTTATGCGACGGCGCAACAGGTGGGGTAGCCGCCGCAGGTGACCCCATAGAGGCGATATAAGGACGTTAGTTGTCCGCACCCGCTCCTTAAGCCTACAAATCGCCAAGATGCGAACGGCCGCCTTACAAATCCGTAAGGTTCGAGACAGCCTAGTGTGAAGTTTTGGCGCTAGTTTATTGGCCATCACGCTCCGGCTTCATGGGGCAACATGGAGGATGTGATGACCGCTATCGCCCTTGAAAGAATTACTTCGTCGCCAAATCGAGTACCGGAAGTGACGGTCGATTTCTGGCTGGTCAAACTTATGGCGGTCACCGTCGGCGAGACGGCCGCCGATTACCTCAACGTCCATCTTGGCCTTGGGCTGCCCGCGACTTCCGGGCTGATGGCCGGGCTGCTGATCGCAGCACTGATGTTGCAATTTGCCCAACGACGGTATGTGCCATGGATCTATTGGCTGGCGGTGGTTTTGATCAGCGTCGTTGGCACGCTCATCAGCGACAATCTCGTGGACAATCTCGGCGTGCCGCTACTGACCAGCAGTCTACTTTTTGGGGCCGCGTTGGTTGCGACATTCGCCGCTTGGTACGCGACCGAAAAAACCCTCTCGATCCACACGATATATACCGCGCGCCGCGAAGTATTTTACTGGCTGGCCATCCTGTTCACTTTCGCACTCGGCACGTCGGCGGGCGATTGGCTGGCAGAAGGCCTCGGGCTTGGCTACCTCCAGGCAGGGCTCGCCTACGGCGCGGTTATTGCCCTCATTGCACTTGCCTATTATCGCTTCCGGTTGGATGGCATACTTGCCTTCTGGCTTGCCTATATCCTGACCCGCCCGATGGGAGCCTCCTTCGGCGACCTGCTCGCGCAGTCGAAGGCGGACGGCGGTCTGGGCCTCGGAACCACGATTACCAGCGCCTTATTCTTCGCCGGCATCGCCGTTCTGATCGTCTATATGACGATCGTCAAAATGAGGCGGCAGTCATGACGGGATACGACTGCAGCAGACACACCAACCGTAATGGCAAGTCGATGCCCATTCCTCTTGATCCCAACTACCGGCGCAGCGTACCTAATTCGAGATGAGAATTCTCCTGATCGAAGATGACGATCGTACCGCTGCGTATGTCATGCGCGGCTTTGATGAAAATGGCCATCAGTGCGAGATGCTGGCGGACGGTCAGGATGCGCTCTATCAAGCAACATGTGTTTCGGCATGGAATAAGGACCCCGTTTTCGGGGTGATCGGCATCCAATCGG
>JAQSCR010000591.1 GCA_029945495.1 Pseudolabrys sp.
GGCTGCGCAAGGAGTTCGCAATCACGCTGCCGCAGTTCGACGTCATGGCGGCGTTGGCGCGCAACGAAGCCGGCAAAGGCACCGGCATGAACATGACCGAGCTGTCACGCCTGCTGATGGTCTCGAACGGCAATGTCACCGGCATCATCGACCGGCTCGCCGCCGACAAATTGGTGCTGCGCCAGGCGCCAGCCAGCGACCGCCGTTCCTACATCGTGCGGCTGACGCCGAAAGGCGCGTCGCAATTCGCCGTCGTCGCCAAGGCGCATGAAGGCTGGGTCGACGAATTGCTGTCCGGTTTCGACGCCGCCCAGGCGGACGAACTCATTCGCCAGCTCGGCGGACTCGCCAAGGGCAAACCGACTGTAGCCGGGGACCGATGACGATGCGCGACCCAAGCTTTCTCGACTGGCCGTTTTTCGAGCCGCGCCACCGCGCTTTCGCCGAAAAGCTCGACGCCTGGGCGGACGTCCATCTGAAAGCGGTCGATCATCACGATGTCGACGCGGCCTGCCGCGCTCTGGTGGCGATGCTCGGTCGCGACGGATTTTTGCAGCCCACCGCGCCGGGCGACAGCGACGCCGAAAGAATCGACGTGCGCACTTTGGCGATCGCGCGCGAGACCTTGGCGCGCAACTCGGGTCTCGCCGATTTCGCCTTCGCCATGCAGGGCCTTGGCGCCGGGCCGATCTCGCTGTTCGGCACCCTCGCGCAGCGCGCCGCCTGGCTGCCGAAAACGCGCGCCGGCAAGGCGATTGCCGCCTTCGTGCTGTCGGAAGTGGCATCCGGCTCCGATGTTGCCAATATTACGACCGCCGCCCGCAAGGACGGCGACGGTTACGTCATCGACGGCGAGAAGACCTGGATCTCGAACGGCGGCATCGCCGATCTCCACATTGTCTTTGCCCGCACCGGCGAGGCGCCAGGCGCGCGCGGCCTGTCGGCCTTCATTGTCGAAGGTTCCAACCCGGGCCTGTCGGTTGCCGAGCGCATCGAGGTCATCGCGCCGCATCCGCTGGCGCGGCTCGCGTTCAAGAACTGCCGCGTCTCCGCCGATGCGCTGATCGGCGAGCCCGGCGACGGGTTCAAGATCGCGATGGCGACGCTCGATGTGTTTCGCACCACAGTCGGCGCCGCGGCGCTCGGCTTTGCCCGCCGCGCGCTCGACGAAACGCTGAACCGCGCCGCCAGCCGCCAGCTGTTCGGCGCGCCGCTCGGCGAGCTGCAGATGGTGCAGGGCCACATCGCCGACATGGCGCTCGACATCGACGCCGCGGCGCTGCTGGTTTATCGCGCAGCCTGGACCAAGGACAAAGGTGCGGCGCGGGTGACGCGCGAGGCGGCGATGGCCAAGCTGTTTGCCACCGAAGCGGCGCAGCGCGTCATCGATACCGCGGTGCAGATCCATGGCGGCGACGGCGTTCGTTCCGGTCACCCGGTCGAGACGCTCTATCGGGAAATTCGCGCGTTGCGCATTTACGAAGGCGCGTCCGACGTTCAGAAGGTCGTCATCGCCCGTTCGCTTTCATCTCCGGGAGCGCGTTAACATGGCAAACATCAAGCTTGGCCCGTCCGCGCATGTCGACACTTTCGCGCGCGACAATCTGCCGCCGTTCGATCAATGGCCGCAACTGCTGCTCGACCGACCGGAATTCCAGTATCCGGAATATTTGAATGCCGCGGTCGAACTGACCGACCGCAACGTCGAGCGCGGTTTCGGCGACCGCATCGCGCTGATCGGCAATGGGCGCCGCCGCACTTACAAGGAACTCGCCGACTGGTCGAACCGGCTGGCGCATGCGCTGGTGGAAAATTACGGCGTCAAGCCTGGCCATCGCGTGCTGATCCGTTCCGGCAATAATCCGGCGCTGGTCGCCGCCTGGCTCGCCGCCACCAAGACCGGCGCGGTGGTCGTCAACACCATGCCGATGCTGCGCGCCGGCGAACTGGCCAAGATCGTCGACAAGGCCGAGATCGCCTTGGCGTTGTGCGACAGCCGCATCGCCGACGAACTGATCGCCTGCGCCAAGACCAGCAAGTTCCTCAAGCAAGTGGTCAATTTCGACGGCACGTCCAATCACGACGCCGAACTCGACCGCATCGCGCTCGACAAACCGGTGAAGTTCGATGCCGTCCGCACCGGCCGCGACGATGTCGCCTTGCTCGGCTTCACTTCCGGCACCACCGGCGAGCCGAAGGCGACCATGCATTTCCATCGCGATCTGCTGGCGATCGCCGACGGCTATGCGCGCGAAGTGCTTAACGTCACCGAAAACGACATCTTCGTCGGCTCGCCGCCGCTTGCCTTCACCTTCGGCCTCGGCGGCCTGGCGATCTTCCCGCTGCGTTTCGGCGCCACCGCGACGCTTTTGGAAAGCGCCTCGCCGCCGAACATGATCCAGATCATCGAAACCTATAAAGCGACAATCTGCTTCACCGCGCCGACCGCCTATCGCGCCATGATGGCGGCGATGGACAAGGGCGCCGATCTGTCGTCGTTGCGTATTGCCGTCTCTGCCGGCGAGACCTTGCCGGCGCCGGTGTTCGAGGAATGGACGCGTAAGACCGGCACGCCGATCCTCGACGGCATCGGCTCGACCGAACTGCTGCACATCTTCATCACCAACCGGATCGGCGACGCCCGCCCTGGCGCGACCGGCAAGCCGGTCATCGGCTACGTCGCGAAAATCGTCGACAAGGAAATGAACGAAGTCGAACGCGGCGAGATCGGCCGTCTGGCGGTGCGCGGCCCGACCGGCTGCCGCTATCTCGCCGACAAACGGCAGAAGGACTACGTGCGCGATGGTTGGAACCTGACTGGCGACACCTTCATGCAGGATGCCGACGGCTATTTCCACTTCGTCGCCCGCGCCGACGACATGATCGTCTCGGCCGGCTACAATATAGCCGGTCCCGAGGTCGAGGCGGCACTGCTGTCGCATGTCGACGTGGCCGAATGCGCCGTGGTCGGCGCCGCCGACAACGAGCGCGGCGAGATTGTCGCAGCCTATGTCGTGCTCAAGCCCAACGTGATCGGCGACGAGTTGTGCGTGAAGAAACTGCAGGATCACGTCAAAACGACCATCGCGCCCTACAAATATCCCCGCGCCGTGTATTTCGTCGAGGCTCTGCCGAAGACGCAGACCGGCAAGATCCAGCGCTTCCGCTTGCGTCAGCACTAGGCACATTATGAAGAAAAATCATTTCGACGTTCTGCAACCGAAAGCCTGGGTGACGCCGAAGGGCTATGCCAATGGCATCGCCGCCGAAGGCCGCCAGGTCCATATCGCGGGACAGATCGGCTGGACCGCCGAGGCGAAGCTCGTGAGCGGTGACTTTGTCGCGCAGGTCGAGCAGGCGCTGTCCAATATCGTGCAGGTTCTGGCCGAGGCCGGTGGGGAGCCTGCCCACATCGTCCGCCTGACCTGGTACTTGACCGACAAAACCGAGTATATCTCTCGTCAGAAGGAAATCGGGGCGGCGTATCGGCGTGTCATCGGACGGCACTTTCCGGCGATGTCGGCGATCGTGGTGGCCGGCCTGATCGAAGACGGTGCCAAGGTCGAAATCGAGGCGACGGCGGTGATTCCGCCAGGCTGACGCCGCCGGTCCGACCTTGGTAAGAAGATAAAAAACTTAAGGGAAGAAAATGTCGGACATCGGTTTCAAGTACAAAGGCCGCCGCGAAGACCAGCGCTTCATCACCGGCCAGGGCCAATACACCAACGACCATAATCTTCCCGGCCAGGCCTATGCCTGCTTCCGCCGTTCCGACCGCGCCCATGCCATCATCAAGTCGATCGACGTCTCGGCCGCGAAACGCAGCCCCGGCGTGCTGGCGGTGTTGACCGGCAAGGACGTCGCTGACGCCGGCTTCGCCACGCTGCCGCCGATCCAGCCGCCGCCGGGCCGCGGCGGGCAAAGTCTTCTGGCGCCGGAGCGTCCGATTCTGGCGCGCGACCGCGTGCGCTTCGCCGGCGAGGAAATCGCCGTCGTCGTCGCCGAAACGCAAGGTCAGGCGCGTGACGCCGCCGACCTGATCGAAGTCGTGTTCGAGGATCTGCCGGTGCTGATTGGCGTCGAGCGGGCGATGGCCCCCGGTGCGGCGGTGGTGCACGATCATATTCCCGGCAATGTCTGCTTCGATTTCGAGTACGGCGACGAGAAGGCGACCGCGGATGCTTTCGCGCGCGCCGCCGGCACTGTCTCGCTGACCGCTGAAAGCCCGCGCGTCGCCCCCAATCCGATGGAAGTGCGCGGCGCGCTCGCCGCCTATGACGAAGCCAATGACGTCTACGAGTTCTACAGCCCCAACCAGGGCGGCCCGTCATTCGGGCATGAATTGTCGATCATCTCCGGCATCCCGCACGAGAAGATCCGCGTGAAGATGGTCGATGTCGGCGGCGCCTTTGGCGCGCGCACCGCGCCGTTCTCGGAATATCCGCCGCTGCTGTTGCTGGCGAAGCAGCTCAAGCGTCCGGTGAAATGGCTGTCGACCCGTTCCGAGGATTTTCTCACCGACAATCACGGACGCGCGGTGTCGATGCGCGGCGAACTGGCGTATGACGCCAATGGCAAGTTTCTCGCCATCCGCACCGAGTGGCGCTGCGATTCGGGCGCCTATCTGTCGCATGCCGGCGCCTTCACCAACTCGATCAACGGCAAGGTCATCGGCGCCGGCGTCTATCAGGTCGAGGCCATGTATGGCCGGCACTATCAGGTGATGACCAACACCGCGCCGACCAATGCTTATCGCGGCGCCGGCCGGCCTGAGGCGAATTACATCGTCGAACGGCTGGTCGACGAGGCGGCCGCAAAACTCGACATGGATCCGTTCGAGCTGCGCCGCCGCAACATGATCAAGAAGTCGCAGTTTCCCTACAAGACGCTGACCGGCGCCATGTTCGACAGCGGCGACTTCCAAAGCCTCGCCGCCAAGGTGAAAGAGGAAGCCGACTGGAAGGGCTTTGCCGCGCGCCGGCGCGCCTCGCGCAAAAACGGCAAGCTGCGCGGCATCGGCTCCGCCGTGTTCATCGAACCGTCGGGCGGCGGCGGCATGAAGAAGGACGAAGTCGCCGTGCTGTTCGACAAAGACGGCCGCGCCATCATTCACAATTACGCCGGTCCGAGCGGGCAGGGCCACGAAACGGTGTTCCCGGAACTTGTCGCCCGCATGCTCGGCATCGACGCCGCGCGGGTCACGCTGAAGCAGGGCGATCCGGATGGACCGCATCTGATCGGGCACCCGTCGATCGGCTCGCGTTCGACTTTTTCCTATGGCAGCGCCTACAAGGTCGCGTCCGACATCATCATCGAGAAGGCCAAGAAGATCGCCGCGGATGAGCTGGAAGCCGGCGTCAACGATATCGAATTCGCCAATGGCGTCTTCACCATCGCCGGGACCGACCGCACCATGACGATGACCAAGGTCATCGAGAAAAGCTGCGCGATCGTGCCGAGCCCGCTCGACACCGTCGCCGATTACGGCGTCAGTCTGGCCTTCCCCAGCGGCGCGCATGTCGTCGAAGTCGAGGTCGATCCCGACACCGGCGCGGTCGAGGTGGTGCGCTATACCGCGGTCGACGACATCGGCAATGTCATCAACCAGGTGTTGGCCGACGGCCAGATCGTCGGCGGCATCGTGCAGGGCGCCGGCCAGGTGTTCGGCGAAAATTGCCAATATGACGAGACCGACGGGCAACTGCTGACCGGCAGCTTCATGGATTACTGCATGCCGCGCGCCGGTCTCATTCCGGCGGTCGGGCTGTTCAATATCGTCGTGCCATCACCGAACAACCCGCTCGGCGTCAAGGGCGTCGGCGAAACGGGTTCGACCGGCTCGATGCCGGCCTGCATGAATGCGGTGCTGAATGCATTGCGTACGGTGGGCGTGAAGCACTTCGATATGCCGGCGACGCCGGCGCGCATCTGGAGCGCCATCGCCGCGGCGAAGTCGCCGGCCGCGTAAGCGGCTGGCGCGGTCGTCGCGCTCAATTCAACCGATGAGTCGCCGCTTCGGTGTTGGTGTCGCCGGGGAAGGCGCTGGCCTGGATTTCAGCCGGCTCTTCGGCTTCCGCCAAGGCCAGGTAAAGCTGCTCCAGCCTGAGATAGCGCTCGCGGCTTTCTTCGTCGTAGGTCGCGTCAGCCAGGGCCGCGCAGGTGGCCGCTTGCCGTTTCAAACATTTTGCTGTCGCCATAGTCGCGCACCCTCCGACTATCTGCCTGTTTGCATTGCAGCATTAAACATGCGGCATTGCAACAAAAATTCACAAAACCCTCATAAAAGAGATATTTCACGCGAATTTGGCGGATTAGGCGAAGCCAAACAGCCGGCGTGGGGTCTCCAGAAACAACGCGCGGCGGTCGGAAAAGTTCGGAAATAGCCGTTCGACCAGTTCGACCAGCGGGCCGTAATCCTGCCGTTCCGGCGCCCGCAGATAGGGCCAGTCCGACGCCCACAGACAATGCTCGAGCGTGAAGGCATCGACCACCGCGCGCACATAGGGCCAGCAGTCCTCGAACGGATAGCCCCGTTGCGAGTATTTCGAATAGCCGGACAGTTTGACGTTGACGCGTTGGGTCGTGGCGAGTTGCAGCAATGCCTTGAAGCCCGGTTGATCGAGCCCGGCCGATGGCGTCGGGCGGCCGAGATGGTCGATCAGCACCTTGACCGGGATGGTCTCGATCCACGGCACATACATCAACAGCTGGTCGTGCTCGCTCTGAATCTGCATGAACATGTCGAGCTCGGCCAGCTTGCGGATCAGCGGCTCGGCGACTTTGTAATAGTCATTGCCGTGAAACGTCGGGTTGAACGCGGCACCTACAATGCCTTGGCTCTTCAGCGCGCGCAGGTCGTCGAGGCTGGCGTCGAAGGCAATGATGGCGACGCCCTTGAGGCGGTCTTTATCCCGCGCGATGGCGTCGAGCATGCATCTGTTGTCGCTGCCGTAACCGGAATTCGGCTGCACCAGCAAAGAGTGGCTGACGCCATAGGTGTTCATCACGGTGCGCAATTGCGCGGCGGTGCCGATTTCCTGTCCGGACGGTTTGTAGGCGATGGCCGGGTCATAGGGAAAACGCGCCGGATCGAACACGTGGGTATGACAATCGATCTTGGGTTCGTGGAAAATAGTCATCGGTTGTCGATTCCGTTGTCGCCTTGTCTCTTCTTAGCGTCTGGGGCCGCGTTTGGAAAACCGCGCCGTCGCTCTGGCATGGTCCTTGCTGCATTTGCGAACAGGCAGACAACACTATGGAGAGCCGGCATGACTCCCGAACAAGTGACGATGGTGCAGGAAAGCTTCAAGAAGGTCGTCCCGATCGCCGGCACCGCCGCCGATCTGTTCTACGGACGTCTGTTCGAGATCGCGCCCGAGGTGCGCCCGCTGTTTCCGGAAGACCTCAGGGAGCAGAAGAAGAAATTGATCGGCATGCTCGCCACCGCGGTCACCAATCTGCACCAGGTCGAGAAGATCATCCCTGCCGTGGAGGATCTGGGCCGGCGTCACGTCGCCTACGGCGTTACCGCCAAACAGTACGAGCCGGTCGGCGCGGCGCTGCTCTGGACCCTGGAGAAGGGCCTCGGCGACGAATTCACGCCGCCACTAAAAGCGGCATGGACCGAGACCTACATGACCCTGGCGGGTGTGATGCAGAATGCCGCAGCCGGCGCATCGGCGCCGAAACCGGCCGCATAACGGGCGTTAACCGACCGAATCGGCCGTATTGCCGGAACGTTAGGCATGGAATGGCTCTTGCATGGCAACCGTGCGGGAACGCTTGGCATTTGACCGGGCGCCTCACATAACGAGGCACATCGTGGAGATTCTGCAATTGGCTGAGACGCGTAAGGGTTCGGATTCGTCAAGTCAGGGCTCGCAGCCGCAGGGCGGGCAACGCGATTCCTCGCTCAAGATCGCCATTGTCGATGAAAGCCCGATCCGCGCCGCGATCCTCGAGGACGGGTTGCGCGAGGCCGGCTTCACCCAGGTCGAGCGCATTGCCGAAACCCACAACCTGCTGGTCCGCATCTACGCGATGGACCCGGACGTCATCCTGATCGATCTGGAAAGCCCGTCGCGCGACATGCTCGAGCAGATGTTCCAGATGAGCCGCGCGGTGAAGCGTCCGGTGGCGATGTTCGTCGACCAGAGCGACACCGCTTCGATCCAGGCGGCG
>JAQSCR010000592.1:0-7202 GCA_029945495.1 Pseudolabrys sp.
GCAGGCGGTCGTGAGGGGGGGGTCTTTCCGCTTTGAGAATACCCCCCTCCCCAACCCTCCCCCGCAAGGGGGGAGGGAGCAGACCGCGGCGCGCCGCGATGTCTGAGTCCATCCAAAAATTCGTCGGCCGCTCCGTCGCGCGTCTGGAAGACCGGCCGCTGCTGCTGGGGCAAGGCCGCTTCGCCGCCGACATTTCATTCCCCGGGCAATGGCACATGCGCGTGGTGCGCTCAGCCGTGGCGCACGGCAAACTCATGTCGGTCGATGCGGCGGCGGCGCTTAGATTGCCGGGCGTGCATGCGGTGTGGACTTATAAGGATGTCGCGCACATTCCGCCGATCCCGTTCCGCCTCACCGGTCTGAAGGAACTCGAGCCTTATCGGCAAACGGTGCTGGCGAGCGATTACGTCCGCTATGTCGGCGAGCCGGTCGCGGTGGTGTTTGCCGACGATGCTTACATAGCCGAAGACGCCGCCGAGCTGCTGGAACTGAATATCGAGCCGTTGCCGCCGGTGCTGGATGCTTCCGGCGCGACGGGTCCGTTCGACGACGCGCTGACGACCGAGCCGAGCATCATTCGCAAAGGCTATGGCGACGTCGAGGCGGCGTTCAACGCCGCGCATGCCGTCGTATCGCTCGAACTCGCGACCGGCCGGCATTCCGGCGTGCCGCTGGAAACGCGCGGCGCCATCGCCCGTTATGACGCCGCGCGCGACGTGCTGGAAATGCACGGTGCCGCCAAGGTGCCGTGGTGGAACCGCGATCATATCGCCAAGATGCTCGGCCGCAGCCGCGCCAACATGCATCTCTATGAAGGCCATGTCGGCGGCGGCTTCGGCATTCGCGGCGAAATCTATCCGGAGGACGTGCTGGTCTGTGCCGCCGCGCTCGCCTTCAAGACGCCGGTCAAATGGATCGAGGACCGCCGGGAGCATCTGATCGCCGCCAATCATTCGCGTCAGCAGCAGCACAAGATCCGCGCCGCCATTGACGCCGACGGCCGCATCCTCGCCATCGACAATGAATTCTTCCACGACAACGGCGCCTACATGCGCACGCATGCCGCCACCGTGCCAGATCTCGCCGCCGCCATGCTGCCGGGGCCCTATCGCGTACCGGCCTATCGTGCCGTGGGTCACATTCGGCTGACCAACAAGACGCCGTGCGGCACCTATCGCGCGCCGGGGCGTTACGAATCGACCTTCGTGCGTGAGCGGCTGATGGATGCGATCGCGGCCAAGGTAGGCATCGACGGCGTCGAAATCCGTCGTCGCAATCTGATCGGCAAGAGCGCGATGCCCTACGATCTCCAGCTCGAGACGCTGGGCACGCATATTGTTTACGATTCCGGCGACTACGCGCTGCTGCTCGACAAAACACTCGCGCTCGCCGGCTGGCCGGAATTGCAGGCGAGCCTGAAGAAGCGCCGCGCCGCCGGTGAAAAAGTGGGCGCCGGTGTGGCGATGTTCGTCGAGAAAAGCGGGCTCGGGCCCTCCGACACCGTGCGCGTCGAGGTCAAATCGGACGGCAAGGTCGAGGTCGTCACCGGCGTTGCCTCGATCGGCCAGGGCGTCGAGACGGCGATGGCGCAGATCTGCGCCGACGCGCTCGGTGTCGATTACGCCTCGATCGATGTCGTGCACGGCCAGACCGACCGCATCGATACCGGCTCCGGCGCGTTTGCCTCGCGCGTCACCGTAATGTGCGGCGAGGCAACGCGGTTGGCGTCGGTGAAGTTGCGCGACAAGGCACTGCTGCTGGCGGCCGAACTGATGCAGACCGAGGCGAGCGCGCTCGACATCGTCAACGGCGAGATCTTGCCGACCGGCACTATCGGTCCGTCGATGAAGCTATCCGAACTGGCGCAGGCGCGGCCCGGCGAGCTGACCGCCGAAGACACATTCCTGTCGTCGCACATGGTTTACCCTTACGGCGTGCACATCGCCGCGGTGAAGGTCGACGCCGAGACCGGCGCGGTCCAAGTCGAGCGCTATGTCATCGGCTATGACATCGGCAAGGCGGTCAATCCACGGCTGGTCGAAAGCCAGATCGCCGGCGGCCTGGCGCAAGGCTTGGGCGGCGCGCTGCTGGAGGAGTTCATCTATGACGACAATGGCGAGCCGCTGTCGGTCACCTTCGCCGACTATCTAATGCCGACGGCGCGCGAGGTGCCGCCCGTTTCCATTCTCATCACCGAGGACGCGCCGAGCCCGCTCACCCCGTTGGGCCTTAACGGCGCCGGCGAAGGCGGCGCCAACCCGGTTGGCGCGGCACTGGCATCTGCTATAGACGATGCCTTGCAAAGGCCGGGCGCGATCGTCGCGCTGCCGGTGACGCCGCACAGGCTCAAAGCGATTTTGGCCTGAAGGCGATTTGCCGAAAAGCCTGACACGGGGGAAGCAACCATGATCGAGCAAAGCGCGCCCAGACTGAAGGCGCCGGCCAATTCCTGCGATTGTCACATCCACGTTTACGACGCCAGCTACCCGACGGCGAAGACCGCCAAGGTGCTGCCGCCGCCGGCCTCGGTCGAGCAATATCTGGCGGCGCGCCAAAATCTCGGCATCGACCGCACCATCGTCGTGCAGGCTTCCGCTTACGGCACCGATAATTCGCTGCTCTTGAAGACCATGGGCCAGATCGGACCCGGCGCGCGCGGCATCGTCGTCGTCGACGACAGCGTCACCGACGCGGAGCTGGAGCGGCTGACCAAGCTCGGGGTACGCGGCATCCGCTTCTTCATGCTGGCCGGCGCGCCGCTGCCGATCGAATTGATGGAGCCGATGGCGGCGCGGGTCGCGCCGTTCGGCTGGACGGTGAATTTTCAGACCGACGGCCGCCTGCTCGCCGATTTCGAGCCCCTGCTGAAGCGGCTGCCGACCACCGTCACCATCGATCACGTCGGCAAGTTTCTCGAGCCGGTCGAGCCGGACCATGCGGGCTTTCAGGCGCTGCTGCGGCTGATCGACACCGGCAAGGTCTGGTACAAGCTGGCGGCGCCCTACGAGACCTCGAAGCTCGGCCCGCCGTTCTATGACGACGTCGGCAGGCTCGCGAAGATTTTGGCGAAGTATGCGCCCGAGCGAGGCCTGTGGGCGAGCAACTGGCCACATCCGATGGCGGCCGAGCGCACGCCGCAGGATGCCTGGATGCTCGACATGCTGCTCGACTGGGTGCCGGACGAGAAAACGCGGACCAGGATTCTGGTCGACAATCCGGCCAAGCTGTACGGGTATTAGCTTAGTTTCTTCAACAACTCGCACACGACGCGCCGCTCCGGCTCGGTCAGCGGCGCCAAAGTCGCGGCGGTGATCTCGGCGGCAACGCCGATGGCGGCCTGTGTTACCTCGCGGCCGCGCTCGGTCAGCGCCACGGCGCGGCGGCGGCGGTCCTTCGGATCGGCCAGCGCGGTGACGAAGCCGCGAATGCCGAGGCGGTCGACCACGCCCTTGATGGTGGCGGCGTCGAGATAGATCAGCCGGCCGAGATGGTTCTGCGAACAGGGTCCGACTTCGTGCAATTTGGCGAGCGCGGCGAACTGGGTTTGCGTCAAGCCTTCGATCATGCGCCCGGTGAAGATCGAGGTGTGCCGCTGCACGGCGACCCGCATCAGGAAGCCAACCTGCTGGTCGAGCACATAGCCACCGGCCGGCTCGACCGACGGGGCGACGACCTTCAATTTATCGCGGGGCATTCCTGGACCTCACTCACCTGTTCTCCAATCATGACCGGGAACGCGAGTGGGCGAAAGCCCCATTTCGACATTCCTCTAAACCGTCAAGTACGTGCGTTGAATATCCGGGCTGGCGGAAAGCTGCGTCATCGTGCCCTGCCAGCGGATCTGGCCCTTCTCCAGCACATAGACCCGGTCCGACACCAGTTGCGCGAACTGGATGTTCTGCTCGGACAGCAGGATCGACAGGCCTTCCTTCTTCAATTCGATGATGGTGTTGGCCATCTGCTCGACGATCAAGGGCGCTACGCCCTCGGAGGGCTCGTCGAGCAGCACCAGCAACGGATTGCCCATCAAGGTGCGGGCGACTGTGAGCATCTGCTGCTCGCCGCCGCTCATGCGGCCGCCCGGGCGGTTCGGCATTTCGGCGAGATTGGGAAACAAAGCGAACAGCCGTTCCGGCGTCCACAGCGGCGCAGGCTGACCGTCCGGGAAGCTGCGCGCCGGCTGGCGGCCGATGTCGAGATTTTCCATGACCGTCAGATCGGAGAAAATGCGGCGGTCCTCCGGCGTAAAGCCAAGCCCGCTCCGCGCGATCTCATAAGGCTCAAGCCGCGAGATATCCGCGCCGTTGAAGGCGACCTTCCCCTGCCGCTGCGCGATCAGGCCCATGATCGTCTTCATGGTGGTGGATTTGCCGGCGCCGTTGCGGCCCATCAGCGCGACGACCTCACCGCGGCCGACCTCGAAATTCAGATCGTAGAGAATGCGCGCGGCGCCGTACCAGGCGCTCAGATTTTCGACCGCGAGCATCGGCTGGGTCATCGCGCTGCTCCCGCGAATGTCTTCCCCGTGCCAAAGTACACTTCGCGCACCTGCGCGTCGTCGCGGATCGTCGCGGCGTCGCCGTCGGCGATCAGCCGGCCGCGCGCCAGCACGATGATGCGGTCGGCGAAGGCAAAGACCACGTCCATCGAATGCTCGGTGAACAGCACCGAGATGCCGCGCTCGACCACCAGCCGCTTGACCAGTTCGATCAGGCCGTGCCGCTCGCTCGCCCCCATGCCGGCGGTCGGCTCGTCCATCAGCAGCAACTTCGGATCGTTGGCGAGCGCGATGGCAAGTTCGACGCGCTTGACGTCGCCATAGGCGAGCTCGCGGCTCGGCCGATCGGCGGCGTCCTGCATGCCGACCTGAGCCAATAACTCAAGCGCACGCTCACGATGCAGCGCGGCGGCCGGACGCCACAGCCGAAGCGTCTCGCGCGCGTGCGAGATCAAGGCCATCTGCACGTTTTCGATCACGGTCATCGAACCGAATGTCGCCGCCACCTGGAAGGTGCGGCCGACACCGAGCCGCCAGATCTCTCGCGGCGCCAGACCGGCGATGTTCCTGCCCTCGCACAGTATCTCGCCGCTATCGGGCGCCAGCTGGCCGTTGATCATGTTGAAGCAGGTCGATTTGCCGGCGCCGTTCGGCCCGATCATGGCGAGGAACTCGCCCTTGCCAATTTCGAAACTGACATCGCGAACGGCGTGCACACCGCCGAAGGATTTGCTTAAGGCCCGCAACGCAAGGACGCTCATGCGCGGCCTCCGAGCTTTCGCCACAATGAACCGATTGCGCCGGCAATGCCCTGCGGAAAGGCCAGCACCAGCACGAGGATGATCGCGCCCATCAGCGCGCGCCAGTATTCGGTCTGCCGCATCACCGTGTCCTGCAACATGGCGAACACCGACGCGCCGACGATCGGCCCGGTCAAGGTCTGCACGCCGCCGAGCAGCACCATCACCAACCCGTCGATGGAGCGGTTGATATGAATGGTCTCCGGCGAGATCGAGCCTTTGGCGAAGGCAAACAGGCCGCCGGCGACGCCGCAGACGCAGCCGGCAATGGCGAAGCCGAGCCAGTGCACGCGCTTGACGTCGATGCCGATGGCCTCGGCACGCAAGGTTGAGTCACGCCCGGCGCGCATCGCGTAGCCGAACGGCGCGAACAAAAAGCGGCGCAGCAGCAGCACCGCGGCGGCGGCGATAATAAGCGTCAGCAGAAAGAACACCCACGATCGGTCGAACGGCGGCGGCGGCCAGACGCCGATGACGCCGTTACTACCGCCGGTAAAACCTTCCCACTGGAACACCGCGGCCCAGACGATCTGCGCGAAGGCGAGCGTCAGCATGGCGAGATAGACGCCGGACAGCCGCACCGCGAACCAGCCGAACAGCAGCGCGCCGGCGAGCGCCAAGAGCGGCGCGGCGACGAGCGCAATTCCGAACGGCACGCCAAGCCATTTCGCCAGCAGCGCCGCGCCATAAGCGCCGAGCCCGAAATAAGCGGCGTGGCCGAACGAATGCATGCCGCCCGGCCCCATGATGAAATGCAGCGAGGCGGCGAAGATCACCGCGATCAGCACGTCGATGCCGAGCACCAGGAGATAGGGCGATCCTTGCGCCAGCAGCGGCAGGCACAAAAGCAGAGCGAAAATGGCCACGCCAAGCGCTTTGAGCAACGGCGTCGCCGGACGGATCGGCTCTTCCGGCTCGGCGATCGAGCGCACCGCCGCCTGCGCCTTGCCGAGCAGGCCGTAAGGCCGCGCGATCAGCACGATCGCCATCACCAGGAATTCGGCGACCAGCGTGAACTTGGAAAAATTGATGGTGACGAAGCCAAAGTCGACGACGCCGATGCCGACGCACAGCGCCTTGACCTCGGCGATGATGACGGCGGCGAGATACGCGCCCGGGATCGAGCCCATGCCGCCGACCACGACGACGACGAAGGCATCGCCGAGCGCCGTCAGGTCCATGGCGAGATTGGCGGGCTCGCGCGCGATCTGCAGCGCGCCGCCGAGACCGGCGAGCGCCGCGCCGAGCGCGAACACCGAGGTAAACAATATCGCCTGATTGACGCCGAGCGCGCCGACCATCTCGCGGTCCTGCGTCGCCGCGCGCACCAGCCGGCCGAAACGCGTGCGCGCCAATATGACGTGCAGGAGCAGCAGCACGAGCGGGCCGATGACGATCAGCAGCAGGTCGTAACTCGGTAGCCGGCGGCCGAGCACCTCAATGGCGCCGCGAAAGCCGGGCGCGCGGGGCCCGAGCAGATCGGACGGCCCCCACAGCCAGAGCGCGGCGTCGTTGATGACCAGCACCAGCGCGAAGGTGGCGAGCAACTGAAACAGCTCCGGCGCGCGGTAGATCCGCCGCAGCAGCACTACTTCGATGAGAGCGCCGATGACGCCGACGATCAGCGCGGTGGCGAGAATGCCGCCCCAGAAACCGAACGCGCCGCCGAGTTTGGTTGCGAACGAATAGGCGATGTAGGTCCCCAGCATATAGAGGGACCCGTGCGCAAGATTGACGATGCGGGTGACGCCGAAAATCAGCGACAGGCCGGCCGCGATCAGAAACAGACCGGACGCGGAGGACAGTCCGTTGAGGACCTGAAACAGGAAGGCGTTGAGGGTCATGTTTGAATCGTCGCCGCCGCACTTCTTGCCTTCTCCCCTTGTGGGAGAGGGTGGCGAAGC
>JAQSCR010000592.1:7253-8163 GCA_029945495.1 Pseudolabrys sp.
GGCGGGTGTGGGGGCAGTCGATTACTCGACAAGCCCAATCACCCGCCTCATTCGCTTCGCTCACTCGGCACCCTCTCCCACAAGGGGAGAGGGAAAGTAAGCAAGCGGTGCAAGGCCCAATCTCAATCCGCCGCCGGGCGCAGCTTCTTGGTGTCGGCGTCGTTCGGCAGCACCGAGGCGCCGTCGACATATTTGAAGTCGACCATGGTGCCCTTGCCTTTTTCCAGCGCGAGTTTGCCGACAAAGGCGCCCATCGTCGCCTGATGATCGCTGGCGCGATACTGGAAAGCGCCGAACGGCCCGGCGACGGTGAGGCCTTTGAACGCCTCGACCAGCTTCTCGGTGTCGGTCGAGTTGGCCTTGGCGATGCCCGCCGCCGCCGACTTGATGGTGGTGTAGCCGACGATCGAGCCGAGCCGCGGATAGTCGTTGTACTTCTTCTGATAGGCGGTGAGGAAGGCGACATATTCCGGCGTCTTGATCTTGTCCCAGGGGAAGCCGGTGGCGGTCCAGCCGACCGGCGTTTCCTCGCCGAGCGGATCGAGATATTCCGGCTCGCCCGACAGCAGGCTGACCACGGTGCGGTTCTTGAATACGCCGCGGGTGTTGCCTTCGCGCACGAACTTGGTGAGGTCGGCGCCGAACAGCACGTTGAAGATGGCGTCCGGCTTGGCGTCGTCGATCGCCTGCGCCACCGCGCCGGCGTCGACCTTGCCGATCGGCGGCGCCTGCTCGGTGACGAATTCGACGCCGGGCTGCGCCTTCTTCAGCATTTCCTTGAAGCTCGCCGCCGCCGACTGGCCATATTCGTAGTTCGGAGAGACGATCGCCCACTTCTTGGCGTTGGCCGCCACCGCCGCCGGCATCAGCATCGCCGTCTGCATGTAGGTCGATGCGCGCAGGCGGAAAG
>JAQSCR010000593.1 GCA_029945495.1 Pseudolabrys sp.
ACCGGTGAGCACTTCGCCGTCGGCGCGGACCTCGTAGGTTTCCGGATCGACCTCAATGTTGGGCGTGGCATCGTTGTGGATCATGCTCTTTTTGTTGATCTTGCGGGTGTTCTCGACGGCGACGAACTGCTTCTCGACGCCAAGCCTTTTGCGCAGGTCGCTTCTCGCCGCCGCCTTCGACACGAACACGAGCGACGACGCGGTCAACGCCTTGCCGAAGGCGCCGAACATCGGCCGGTAATGCACCGGCTGCGGTGTCGGAATCGAGGCGTTCGGATCGCCCATCAACGCGGCGACGATGCTGCCGCCCTTGAGCACCATGTCCGGCTTGACGCCGAAGAAGGCCGGCGACCAGACGACAAGATCGGCGAGCTTGCCCTTCTCGATCGAGCCGATGTGCTTCGAGACACCATGCGCGATCGCCGGATTGATGGTGTATTTGGCGATGTAGCGCTTGACCCTTTTGTTGTCGTTGTCGCCCTTCTCGCCCGGCAGCGCGCCGCGCTGCTTCTTCATCTTGTCCGCGGTCTGCCACGTGCGCATGATGACCTCGCCGAGCCGGCCCATCGCCTGGCTATCCGACGACATCATCGACAGCGCGCCGAGGTCGTGGAGGATGTCCTCTGCGGCGATGGTCTCCTTGCGGATGCGGCTTTCGGCGAAGGCGAGATCCTCGGCAATCGACGGATCGAGGTGATGGCACACCATCAGCATGTCGAGATGCTCGTCGATGGTGTTGCGCGTGAACGGCCGCGTCGGGTTGGTCGACGACGGCAACACGTTCTTGAGGCCCGCGACCTTGATGATGTCGGGCGCGTGACCGCCGCCGGCGCCTTCGGTGTGGAACGCATGAATGGTGCGGCCCTTGAACGCCTTGATGGTGTCCTCGACGAAGCCCGACTCGTTCAGCGTGTCGGAATGGATCATCACCTGCACGTCGTATTTATCGGCGACGGTGAGACAGGTGTCGATCGCCGCCGGCGTCGTGCCCCAGTCCTCGTGCAGTTTGAGCGCGCAGGCGCCGGCCTTGATCATTTCCTCCAGCGCCGCCGGGCGCGAGGCATTGCCCTTGCCGGCGAAGCCGAGATTGACCGGAAACGAGTCGGCCGCCTGGATCATGCGGCCGAGATGCCACGGTCCCGGCGTGCAGGTGGTGGCGTTGGTGCCGGCGGCGGGGCCGGCGCCGCCGCCGAGCATGGTGGTGACGCCGGAATACAAAGCCTCGTCGACCTGCTGCGGGCAGATGAAATGAATGTGCGAGTCGAAGCCGCCGGCGGTCACGATCTTGCCTTCGCCGGCAATGATTTCGGTGCCGGGGCCGATGATGATGGTGACGCCAGGCTGGATGTCGGGATTGCCGGCCTTGCCGATCGCCAGCACGCGGCCGTCCTTGATGCCGATGTCGGCCTTGACGATGCCCCAGTGGTCGATGATCAGCGCATTTGTAATGACAGTGTCGGCGGCGCCCTGCTTGTTGGTGATCTGGCTCTGGCCCATGCCGTCGCGGATCACCTTGCCGCCGCCGAACTTCACTTCCTCGCCATAGACGGTGAAATCTTTCTCGACCTCGATGATCAAGTCAGTGTCGGCCAGCCGCACGCGGTCGCCGGTGGTCGGGCCGAACATGTCGGCATAGGCTGTGCGCTTCATTTTGATCGGCATTTATCTTATCCCCGCAATTATCAACCGCATCCCGGAGGCTCTTGCCTCAGCCGCGGCGTCGCATAAGCTTCACAACAGGTCATCCATCTTTGGCTCAAGCCGAACACGGTTGGCCGCCATGGCCGCAGTGGACATGGGACGTGGTGTGGTGCTAGCGGTTTCGGCTGTTTGCATAATGTCGCGGTCCATGTGTGCCGGTCCTGGCTCTCAGTCACTGGGTACCGAGTGGCGCGCTTAACGCGCGTAGCCCGGAAATGGATCCGAGAGCTTGTGACGGGCAGACGACGGTCTGCCCGTTATGGCTTTTTGGACGGCTCATGTTCTGATCCGAAAACCGCTGCACACTTTTCGGGAACATGCGCGGTGGACTCATCACAACTTCCCCATCACGTCGCCGCGGAAACCGTAGATCGTCTTCTTGCCGGCGAGCGCGACGAGCGTCACGTCGCGCGTCTGCCCCGGCTCGAAGCGCACCGCGGTGCCGGCGGCAATATCGAGCCGCATGCCGCGCGCCTTCTTGCGCTCGAACTTCAGCGCCGGGTTGGTTTCGAAGAAATGATAATGCGAACCGACCTGGATCGGCCGGTCGCCGGAATTGGCGACGGTGACGGTCACGGTCTTGCGCCCGGCGTTAAGTTCGATGTCGCCGTCCTTGATGAACATTTCGCCGGGGATCATGTGAGGCTAACCTCGCTTCAGGTAAGTGAACGCGATGACGCCAAGGGCAAGCACCAAAGCGGCGACGCCGAACGTTTCGACATCCGGCAACATGCTGATGGGATGAGGATGGGTATGCGGCGCGAACGACTCATGCGCGGACGCGGCGCTTGCGATTATCAAAGGTAGAAACGCGAATGCGGTCTTCACTGCTTACTCCTTACCGGATGGGTTCGTGAACGGTGACGAGCTTGGTGCCGTCGGGAAACGTGGCTTCGACCTGGATGTCGTGAATCATCTCGGCGATGCCGTCCATGCACTGCGCGCGGGTGACGACATGGGCGCCGTCGCGCATCAGCTCGGCGACGGTGCGGCCGTCGCGCGCGCCTTCGAGGATGAAATCGGAAATCAGCGCCACCGCTTCCGGATGGTTGAGCTTGACGCCGCGCTCCAGCCGGCGGCGCGCCACCATGGCGGCGACCGCGATCAGCATTTTGTCTTTTTCCCGGGGCGTCAGATTCATTGTCGTCCTCTAGAATTACTGTAGCCACAGCCGCGGCACCGACGTGCCGAGCGCGGCCAGCACCGCGATCAGATCGTGCCGCAGGCTAGCTCCATCCTTGGCGCAAAGCCGCGCCACCGCCAGCCCATTCCAGGCTGAAATGCCGACCTCTCCAGAGAAATGTTCGCTGAGTGCGCGGACTTGTTCAAGTTCGGCTTCGCCGCCCGGCGCGACCAGCACGGTGGCGATGGCGATGCCGCCATGGGTGACGGCGCGCGCGGCCATCTTCTCGGCGATGCCGCCGTCGAGCCGCGCCGTGTCGGCGTAGATCAACTTTCCGGCTCGGCGAACGCGCCAGGCGTCGGTGAAGGAGCCTTCCACCATCGCTTCGTCCATCGCGACGCGGCCGAACACCACCGCCTCCGCCATGATCATCGAGGCGCCCGGCGCCAGATCGATGTCGATGCGGCGCTTGAGCCGCGCCCGGTCAAACAGAATGGTCTCCTGCGGCAGCCAGGCGAGCCGCGCGTCCGCTTGAAGCGTCAGCCGCACATCCATCGTGGCGTCGGCGCCGGACGACCGATAAATCTTTTCCGCCGCCGCGGTGCCGGCGATCAAACTGGCCCCCTCGCCGACTTCCATCTCGATGCTGAAACGGTCGCCGCCGGTCATGCCGCCGCCGGTATTGACCAGCACGGCCTCGAGCGCCGCCGGCGTTGCGTTGGGAAAGCGCACGCGCAGCGAGCCGTCCTCATGGACGCGCGCCCGGCGGGTGATGCCATCATGCGCGGCGACGGACAGCGCGATGTGTCCGGTGGCGCGATTGGCAGCGAAGATTTTCTGTTCTTGGGTGTTGGTCACAAACTCTGACCTGTTCCCTCCCCCCTTGTGGGGGAGGGTTAGGGAGAGGGGTAATGGCTGAAGGATTGATAGCACGAATACCACCCCCGCCCGCGCGCTTTCGCCTACGGCTCCAGCACGCGACCTCCCCACAAGGGGGAGGTAAAGAAAGTCAAATCGCCAATGCGCGCTTGAGCGCGCCTTCGTCCAGATTGGCCTTGTCGCTCTGATAGACGATCGCGCCGCGGTCCATCACCACCAGATGGTCGCCGAGCTCCTGGGCGAAGTCGAGATACTGCTCGACCAGGATGATCGCCATTTCCTTCAAGCTGCGCAGATAGTCGATGGCGCGGCCGATATCCTTGATGATAGACGGCTGGATACCCTCGGTCGGCTCGTCGAGCAGCAGCAGGCGCGGCCGCATGGTCAGCGCCCGGCCGATCGCCAATTGCTGCTGCTGGCCGCCGGACAGGTCGCCGCCACGCCGGCCGAGCATGCTCTGCAACACCGGAAACAGCGAGAACACGTCGTCGGGAATTTCGCGCTGGTCACGCGGCAACGGCGCAAAGCCGGTCTCGAGATTTTCCTGCACGGTGAGCAGCGGGAAAATCTCGCGGCCCTGCGGCACATAGGCGATGCCGGAACGGGCGCGCTCGACGGTCGAGAGCCTGGTGATGTCCTTGCCCTCGAACGTGATGGTGCCGTTTTTCACCGGCTGCTGGCCGACGAGAGCGCGCAGCAGGCTCGACTTGCCGACGCCGTTGCGGCCGAGCACGCAGGTGACCTTACCGGGCTCGGCCTTCAGCGAGATGCCGCGCAGCGCCTGCGCCGCGCCGTAATAGAGGTCGATGTTGGTCGCTTCGAGCATGTTCAATCTTCCTCTTCCGTGTCCCGCACGCGATGCATCGCGTTAGCGGTGCATCGCAGATGCGGGACCCCGGTTTCTTCCATTTATCAACCGGGGTCCCGGGTCTGCACCGCAGCACTTCGTGCCGCGGCGCGCCCGGGACACAAGCTTCACCTTCCCAAATACACTTCAACGACACGGTCGTTGGCCGAGACCTGATCGATGGTGCCTTCGGCCAGCACCGAGCCTTCGTGCAGGCAGGTCACCTTGACGCCGAGTTCGCGCACGAACGCCATGTCATGCTCGACCACGACCACGGTCTTGGTCTTGTTGATCTCGCGCAGCAGTTCTGCGGTCTGCATGGTTTCGACGTCTGTCATTCCGGCGACCGGCTCGTCGACCAGCAATAATTTCGGGTCCTGCGCCAGCAGCATGGCGATCTCCAGCCATTGCTTCTGGCCATGTGACAGGCTGCCGGCGACGCGCGAGCGCAACGGCTTCAGCCGCACGATGTCGAGCACCTCGTCGATGCGCTTCTCCTGCTCGTCCGATGACTGCCAGAACAGAGTGGCGCGCACGCCGCGGTCGTTCTTGAGCGCCAATTGAAGATTGTCCTCGACCGTGTGCATCTCGAACACGGTCGGCTTCTGGAATTTGCGGCCGATGCCGAGCGTGGCGATTTCGGTCTCGTCCAGCTTGGACAGATCGTATTTGCCTTCCTCGAAAAAGACATCGCCCTCGTCGGGCCGGGTCTTGCCGGTGATGACGTCCATCATCGTGGTCTTGCCGGCGCCGTTCGGGCCGATGATGGCGCGCATTTCGCCGGGCTCGACGATGAACGACAATTCGTTAAGCGCCTTGAAGCCGTCGAACGACACGCTGATGCCGTCGAGGTAGAGAAGCGCGGAGGTGGTTTGCTTGTCCATTCGATCCCCCTATTCGGCCGCGTGCGGTGAAGCGGCGGGGACAGCGTCGTCTTCGGCCGCGGCCTTCTTGGCGTCCTGACCGGCGCGCCAGTTGTTGTAGGTGCCGATGATGCCGCGCGGCATCAACAACGTGGTGCCGATGAACAGCCCGCCGAGCATGAACAGCCAATACGGCGCCAGCGCGCCGGAGGTGAAGAAGGTCTTGGCGTAGTTGACGACGAAGGCGCCCAACACCGCTCCGGTGAGCGTGCCGCGGCCGCCGACCGCGACCCAGATCACAGCTTCAATGGAGTTGCCCGGCGCGAACTCGCCCGGATTGATGATGCCGACCTGCGGCACATAAAGCGCACCGGCGACGCCGGCCATGCAGGCCGACACCGTGAACACGAACAGCTTGTAGGCCTCGACCCGGTAGCCAAGGAAGCGCGTGCGCGATTCCGCGTCGCGGATGCCGATCAGCACCTTGCCGAACTTCGAGGTGACGATGGCGCGGCAGATAAGGAAGCAGACCGCGAGCGCGATGCAGGAGATCACCAGCAGCGCGTTGCGCGTGCCCTCGGCCTGCACGTTGAAGCCGAGAATGTCCTTGAAGTCGGTGAGGCCGTTATTGCCGCCGAAGCCGAAATTATTGCGGAAGAAGCCGAGCAGCAGCGCGTAGGTCATCGCCTGGGTGATTATCGACAGATAGACACCGGTAACGCGCGAGCGGAAGGCGAACCAGCCGAACACAAAAGCCAACAGGCCCGGCACCAACAGCACCATCAGCATGGCGTAGGCGAAGTTGTGGAAGCCGTACCAGAAGATCGGCAGTTCCGACCAGTTCAGGAACACCATGAAGTCCGGCAGGATCGGGTTGGCGTAGACGCCGCGCGTGCCGATCTGGCGCATCAGATACATGCCCATGGCGTAGCCGCCGAGCGCGAAGAACGCGCCGTGGCCGAGCGAGAGGATGCCGACATAACCCCAGATCAGGTCGATCGACAGCGCCAACAGACCGTAGCAGACATATTTGCCGAATAGCGCGACGAAGTAGGTCGAGACGTGCAGAGCCGAGCCGTCCGGCACCAACAGGTTGAGCACCGGAATGGCGATGGCGAAGGCGGCCAGCAGCACGAGGAACAAGGTCGAGCCCCGGTCGAGCAGGCGAATGAGCGGGTGCGAGGTCATCATGCTTCGATCGCCCTGCCCTTGAGCGCGAACATGCCGCGCGGCCGCTTCTGGATGAACAGGATGATGAACACCAGGATGGCGATCTTGCCGAGCACCGCGCCGGCGAAGGGTTCGAGGAATTTATTGGCGATGCCGAGCGTCAGCGCGCCGACCAGCGTGCCCCACAAATTGCCGACACCGCCGAACACCACCACCATGAAGCTGTCGATGATGTAGCCCTGCCCCAGGTTCGGACTGACGTTGTCGATCTGCGACAGCGCCACGCCGGCGATGCCGGCGATGCCGGAGCCCAAGCCGAAGGTGAGCGCATCGATGCGCGCGGTGCGGATGCCGACGGCGGCGGCCATCTGCCGGTTCTGCGTCACCGCCCGCATTTCCAGGCCGAGCCTCGTGAAGCGCAGCATGGCGAGCAGCGCGACGAAGACAATGGCAGTGAAGAGGATGATCCACATGCGGTTATAGGTGATGAGAATGCCGCCGAGATCGAAGGCGCCCGACATCCAGGATGGATTGCCGACTTCCTTGTTGGTCGGGCCGAAGGCGCCGCGCACCGCCTGCTGCAACACCAGCGAGATGCCCCAGGTGGCGAGCAAGGTTTCGAGCGGGCGGCCGTACAGGAAGCGGATGACGCTGCGCTCGATGAAAATGCCGACGATCGCCGACACCAGGAAGGCCAGCGGCAGCGCGATGGCCAGCGAATAGTCGAACAAAGCTGGATAGCGGGTGCGGATGATCTCCTGCACCACGAAGGTGGTGTAGGCACCCAGCATCACCATCTCACCGTGCGCCATGTTGATGACGCCCATGACGCCGAAGGTGATGGCCAGGCCAATGGCCGCGAGCAGCAGCACCGAGCCGAGCGACAGGCCGTACCAGGCGTTCTGCACCGTGTTCCAGATCGCCAGGCTGCGCTCGATCTTGCCCTTAGCGGCGGCGGCGGCGGCGCGCACATCGGCCGGCGCATCGGCCGGCAGGCCATCCAGCAAGGCCAGCGAATCCTGGTCGCCGCGGAGGCGAATGATCTCGATGGCGGCGATCTTGTCGGGCGCGGTCGAATCGTCCGCGGTCAGCACGATGGCGGCGCGCGCTTCGTTGAGCACTTTCCTGACGCGGTCGAGCTTCTCGGCGGCGAGCGCCTTCTCCACCGCCGGCAGCACGGCGGCGTCGCGCGACTTGAACACCGCTTGTGCCGCCTCGTAGCGCTTGGCCGGATCCGGCGCCATCATTGTCAGCGCGCCATTGGCGGCGCCAAGGACGCCGCGCAGCCGGTTGTTGACGCGGACGTTATCGAGATCGTCGGGCGCCGCGCCGTCGAGCGGCTTGCCGGTTGAGGCATCGATCAACTTTTCATCGGCGGTCTTGACGATGACCTTCTTGTCCTTGGCGCTGAACATCAGCCGCCCGTCCTGCAGCGCCTGGATCAGCGGCGCGGCATAAGGATTGCCGCTGGTCGCGACCGCGGTGATGGCGTCGGCGGTGTCGGCGAAATCGTCGGTGGTGAATTTCTCCAACGCCTCTTCGTAAGGTCCGGCGTGAGCAAGTCCCGCGGCGC
>JAQSCR010000594.1 GCA_029945495.1 Pseudolabrys sp.
TCAGCAACGCTGCCGGCTCGTGACGCTTGTCGTTGCTTTGGCGGGCGAGCGCGGCGAGCCGGTCGCGGATATAGGGAAGCCCCGCCCTGTCGGCGTAGAACATCGGTCCACCGCGCCATACTGGAAAGCCGTAGCCGTAGACCCAGATGACGTCGATGTCGCCGGGCCGCTGCGCGATGCCCTCGTCGAGTATGCGGGCACCTTCGTTGATCATCGGAAAGATCAGGCGTTCGACGATTTCCTTTTTATCGATGGTGCGACGCGTAATGCCGAGCCGATGCGACGTTGCAACGATCAAGCTCTCGGTATCGCTGTCGGGCAAAGCCGCGCGACTGCCCGGCTCGTAACGATAAAAGCCTTTGCCGGTTTTCTGGCCATAGTGTCCGGCTTCGCATAGCGCATCGGCGATTTCGGCGCGGGCGCCGAGGGATTTGCGGTTGCGCCAGCCGACATCGAGGCCGGCCAGATCGCCCATCGCAAACGGCCCCATCGGAAAGCCGAATTCGGTCAACGCGCCGTCAACCTCGTGCGGCAAAGCGCCTTCGAGCAACAAGCGTTCAGCCTCGATCGAGCGGGCGCCCAGCATCCGGTTGCCGACGAAGCCGTGGCGATTTCCAACCACCACTGGCACTTTGCCGAGTTTGCGGCCGAGCGCCACGGCGGCGGCCACCACCTCCGGTGCGGTGTTCTTGCCGCGCACGATTTCCAAAAGCCGCATGACATTTGCCGGGCTAAAGAAATGCGTGCCGAGCACCTTGCTCGGTCGTTGCGTCATGGCGCCGATGGCATCGACATCGAGATACGATGTGTTGGTCGCGAGAACGGCGGATTTGGCGGCCAAGCGATCGAGCTCGCCGAACACCTTCTTCTTGATGTCCATCTCCTCGAACACGGCCTCGATGACGATGTCGGCATCCGCCACGGCCACAAAATCGGTCACGCCTTTCATCAAACCAAGGCGGCGCTCCATTTCGGTGGCGCTCAAGCTTCCACGCGTCACCGAGGCACGGTAGTTCTTGCCGATCATGTCAAGCCCGCGCGCCAACGCTTCCGGCGAAACCTCGACGATCGAAACCGGAATACCGGCATTGGCGAAGCACATCGCGATGCCGCCACCCATGGTGCCGGCGCCGATCACGGCGGCGCGCTTGAAGTCGGAAGCCCCGGTATCCTTAGGTAGATCAGCTATTTTGGCCGCGGCCCGCTCGGCAAAGAAAATATGCCGCTGCGCTTTCGATTGCGCGCCTTCTTTCAGTTCGAGGAATTTGTCATGCTCTCGTTTTAGGGCTTGATCGAACGGCAATTCGATCGCACCACGCAGAATTTCAATCGCGGCGGCGGGCGCGTGCAAGCCGCGCGCGCGCATCATATGCGCGGCAACGAGTTCGTCGAATTTAGCGCGGTTGGCGCGCATATCGGCGAGTTTATCGTCGAGATCGCGAGCGCGGCGTAGCGGCGCCTTGTCGGCAACGAGTGTGCGCGCGAACTCGATAGCGCCGGTGTTCACATCGCCATCCATTATTTTATCGACCAGCCCGGCATCGAGCGCCGGCTTGGCACCGATCGGGTTGCCCGACAGAATCATTGGCAAGGCCTTTTCCATACCGATCAGCCGCGGCAGGCGCTGCGTCCCGCCGGCGCCGGGAATGAGTCCAAGTTTGATCTCCGGAAGACCAAGCCGGGTGCCTGGCGCGGCAATGCGGTAGTGGCAGCCGAGTGCAATCTCAAGCCCGCCACCAAGCGCGGTGCCATGCACTGCGGCGACCACGGGTTTTGTCATAGCATCGAGTGTCTCGATCACATCACCGGTGCCGGGAGCCCGCGCTGGTTTATCGAACTCGGTGATGTCGGAACCGGCGATGAAGGTGCGACCGGCACAACTGAGGACGACCGCTTTGACCGAATTGTCGGCGCACGTCTGGTTCAGGGCTTGAATGATGCCGGTGCGAACCGCATTGCTCAGCGCATTAACAGGCGGATTGTTGATCTCAATGACGGCAATGTCGTTATCGTGTCTAACATCCACCAAACCCAGCATAACATTCTTCCCTGAGACGGCAGACGCGTTCATTTGCCGCGCCATTCTTTTTGCAGTGCATCTTTTTTTGCAGTGCATCGTCGAAATCCATATTCCGCACAGCGAAACATAGTTCTGCACCATTGACCGGGATGCTAAGAAGTGGTGCGATCACTGTCAAACGCGTCAATCCCGAAACGCCGTGGTTTTTGTGATGGCTGCTTACCAAACCTGGAAAGCGAGTGGCGCCGGGCTCAAAGAAGCGGCGCCTCACGATGCGCGCAAATTTGTAGTCGCGCTGGCCCGCGGTCTTGAAGTCCTACGCATATTCACTCCGGGCGAAGGGTTGCTTGGCAATCAGGAAATTGCGGCCCGCACCGGCCTGCCAAAGGCGACGGTCACGCGGCTGACCTATACGTTGACCCAGCTCGGTTATCTGACGCATCTCGAGCGACTGGAGAAATATCAGCTGGCCCCTGCCGCGCTGGCGATCGGCTATTCGACGCTCGCCAACATGCGCATTCGCCATGTGGCGCGTCCGCATATGCAGGCATTGGCGAATTACGCCGGAGCTTCGGTCTCACTCGGAAGCCGCGACCGGCTCAACCTGTTGTATGTCGAACACTGCCGGGCCAAGTCGGCAGTGATGCTGCGTCTCGACCTCGGTTCCCGCATCCCGATCGCGACCACGGCCATGGGCCGTGCAATGCTGGCCGCGTTGCCGGAAAAAGAACGGGATTGGCTACTGCGTCATATTGCCCGTCGCGAAAGCAAGCAATGGCCGAAGGTGCGCGTCGGCATAGAACGTGCACAGAAGGATCTCGCCAATCGCGGATTTACGCTTTCAGTCGGCGAATGGCAGACCGACGTGACCGCGGTCGGCGTTCCGCTTATTCCCGCCGACGGCTCGGGCATCTTCGCGTTCAATTGTGGCGCGCCGGCATTTCATTTCAGCCGCGAACGCCTTGAAAACGATATTGGCCCGCGCCTGGTGAATATGGTGCGCAATATCGAAGCCGAACTGAATAGCGGGTGACGGAGATGCACTCCACCGTGCTGCTACCCGATGCTGAAATGCCAACTGCTCGTGAGGCATCGGGCCAGCCGCTGCTCGCCGTCTGCAATGTCGGCGTCAGCTTTGGTGGCATTGTGGCGCTTGATAACGTTTCATTCGATCTGCCGGGCGGCAATATACTCGGTCTGATCGGCCCCAATGGCGCGGGAAAGACGACGCTATTCAACTGTATCTCGCGCCTTTACACGCCCAACCGCGGATCCATTCTGTTCGAAGGCCAAAATATCCTCCATGCATCGGCCAACCAGATCGCCGCCATCGGCATAGCCCGCACATTCCAGAATCTCGCGCTGTTCCGCACCATGAGTGTTTTCGACAATGTGCGCATTGGCGGACATTCGCAAAGCCGTAGCGATTTTTTTAGCGATGCCGCGCGCCTTCCCTGGGTTAGGCACGAGGAAAAGGTGCTGGCCGCCGAAGCCTGGGATCTCATCGATTATCTTGACTTGCGCGAGGTGGCGCACCGCTGTGTCGCCGATCTGCCGTTCGGTACGCAGAAGCGGGTCGAGCTTGCACGTGCCCTCGCGGCGCGGCCGCGGCTGCTGCTGCTCGATGAGCCCGCCGGCGGCCTCAATCATCACGAAGTCGACGAACTCGGCCGCCTATTCCGCCGCGTCTGTGACGAACGGCGGGTGACGCTGCTGCTGGTCGAACATCACATGGGCTTGGTGATGTCGATCTCGGACCGAGTAGTCGCGCTGGATTTTGGACGCAAGATCGCCGAAGGCATCCCGGCCGAGGTGCAAAGAGATCCCGACGTTATCCGGGCCTATCTCGGACCCTTCGCACAATGACCGGCCCCTTGCTCACCGTGCGCGGCCTGAACGCATTCTACGGCGAGACACAGGTGTTGCATGGCCTCGATTTTGAGGTCGCCGCCGGCGGCATCACGGCTTTGCTGGGCGCCAATGGCGCCGGCAAAACCTCCACGTTGCGGGCCTTGTCGGGGATGATCCGAGCCACCGGCGAGATCGTGTTCAACGGTCTTTCGATCGGTGGCCGCGCGACTGAAGAGGTCGCGCGGCTTGGTATTGCCCATGTGCCGGAAGGACGCGGAACCTTCAGCCGCATGACAGTCGACGAGAATTTGCAGCTCGGAGCCATGACGCGCGGCGATCGCGCCGGGATCGCGGCTGACATGGAACGGCTCTACGGCTTTTTTCCGAAGCTCGATCAGCGACGGCGCCAGCAGGCCGGCACGCTATCGGGCGGCGAGCAGCAAATGCTGGCGATCGCGCGCGCTTTGATGTTGCGGCCACGGCTGATGCTGCTCGACGAACCTTCGTTCGGTCTGGCACCCATGATTGTCGCGGAAGTTTTCGACATCCTGCGCAAACTCAACGCTTCTGATGGGATGAGCATGCTGCTGGTCGAACAGAATGCGACGGCGGCACTCGACTTTGCCGATCAAGCCTACCTTATCGAAACCGGAAATCTTGTAATGGGCGGGACCGCGGCCGACATCGGTCGTGACGAAAACGTCCGACGCGCCTATCTCGGCTATTGAAGCGAGCATCGTAATGGACCTATTTCTGCATCAAGTGCTGGCCGGGCTCGCAACCGGTGGAATCTACGCCTGCATGGCGCTTGCCATCGTGATGATCTACCAAGCGATCGACAGCCTGAATTTTGCCCAAGGCGAGATGGCGATGTTTTCGACCTTCATTGCCTGGCAATTCATGCAATGGGGCATGCCTTATTGGGTCGCGTTCTTTGCGACTATTGCCGTATCCTTCGCTGCCGGCGTCGCGATCGAGCGGGTCGTCTTCAAGCCACTGCGCCACGCATCGCTGCTGAGCCACATTGTCGTTTTCATCGCGTTATTTGCGATCATCAACAGCGTTGCCGGCTTCATATGGGATTTCACCATTAAAAGCTTTCCCAGCCCGTTCGGCACCCAATCGCTTTTCGGCAGCGGCTTGATCAGCATGCATGACACCGGCATGATTGTCGTGACATTGATCTTGCTGGTGCTGCTATTCGCCTTCTTTCGCTATACGCGCATCGGATTAGCCATGCGGGCGACGGCGGAAAATCCGGAATCGGCGCGGCTTGTCGGCATTCGCGTCGGCTGGATGGTGGCGCTCGGCTGGGGCATGGCGGCTGCAATCGGCGCCGTCGCCGGCATGCTGATCGCGCCGGTCGTGTTCCTAGAGCCCAACATGATGCTCTCGATCCTGCTTTACGGTTTTGCCGCGGCGGTCGTTGGCGGCTTGAACAGCCCGCTGGGCGCGGTCATCGGCGGCTTTTCTGTCGGCGTCATCGAGAACCTCGCCGGCACTTTCATTCCCTATGTCGGTCGAGAGCTCAAATTGACGATCGCACTCACCCTTATCGTCGCGGTGCTAACCCTCAAGCCGAGCGGGCTGTTCGGCAAAGTCGTAGTCAGTCGGGTCTAGGCGCAATGATGCAACAGAACGTCAAAGATGTGCCGGCTGTCGCCATGCCTGACGCAACGGCGATGAAGCGCAGGCGGATCATTCTGTCGGCCGTCGCGATCACCGTTGCCATCATCCTGCCATTCGTGGTGAAGAATTTTCTTATATTCCAGCTTACGCTCGCCATGGTCTACGCCATCGCGATCCTGGGGCTCAATCTGCTCACCGGTTTCAACGGCCAGTTTTCGCTCGGTCACTCCGCATTCTTTGCAATCGGCGCTTACACCGCGGCGATTCTAATGGACCAAGGCGAGGTCGCCTATTATTGGACGCTGCCGGCCGCAGGCGCCGCCTGCATGATTTCCGGCTTTCTGTTCGGGCTGCCGGCGTTGCGGCTCGAAGGCATCTATCTCGCGCTGGCAACGTTTTCGCTGGCGGTGGCGATGCCGCAACTGCTGAAGTCGAGCCCGCTGGAGCCGTGGACAGGCGGTGTGCAGGGCATAACCATCCTGAAACCAGACGCGCCTTTCGGTTTGCCACTGAACTCCGATCAGTGGCTTTATATCTTTACGCTGGCGGTTCTGATCGTGCTGTTCGCCGCCGCCGCCAATCTCATCGACAGCCGCACCGGGCGGGCTATCGTGGCGATCCGCGACAACTCGACTGCCGCGCGCTCAATGGGTATCAATGTGTCGCTCTACAAATCGCTGACCTTCGGCGTGAGCGCATTCTACACCGGCGTTGCCGGCGCGCTCGGCGCCATCGTCATTCAATTTGTCGCGCCCGACAGTTTCACGTTCGTTCTATCGATTGGGCTTTTTGTTGGCCTGGTGATCGGCGGTGTCGGCTCGATTGCAGGCACGTTGTTCGGCGGCTTGTTCGTGCTGTTCGTGCCGAATATCGCCGAGGCGATTTCGAAAGGACTCGCCGGCGCGGTATACGGCGTCATTCTCATTCTTGTGATCTACGTGATGCCGTCCGGCGCTGCCGGGCTGGTTCGATTAATCGGAAGCAAGATCGCGCGGCGCACAAGCTAGCGCGAAAACACAGGGAGGAAGTCAATGGAAAATCGTGTGAAATTGTTGACTATGGCGGCACTTGCGCTTTCGGTAATTGCAACACCGGCCGCCGCCCAAAAGAAATACAGTCCCGGAGCCAGCGATACCGAGATCAAAATCGGCAACATCAACCCTTACAGCGGGCCAGCTTCGGCCTACGGTCTTATCGGCAAGACGATCGCGGCTTATTTCAAGAAGGTCAACGCCGAAGGCGGCATCAACGGCCGCAAGATCAATTTCATCTCGTACGACGATGGCTACAGCCCGCCCAAGGCAGTCGAGCAGGCGCGCAAGCTGGTCGAGAGCGACGAGGTGCTGTTGATTTTCCAGAGTCTCGGCACGCCATCGAACTCGGCGATCCACAAATACATGAATGCTAAGAAAGTGCCGCAACTGTTCCCGGCCACCGGCGCGACCAAGTGGGGCGATCCCAAGCACTTCCCGTGGACCATGGGCTGGCAGCCGAACTATCAAAGCGAAGCGCGCATCTACGCTAAATATCTGCTGGAGAAATATCCCAATGGCAAGATTGGCATTCTCTATCAGAACGATGATTACGGTAAGGACTATGTAAAGGGCCTGAAGGACGGGCTTGGCGCCAAGGCCAAGACCATGATCGTTTCCGAGCAGCCCTATGAGACTTCCGACCCAACGGTCGATTCACAGATCATCAACCTGAAAGCATCCGGTGCCGACGTTTTCTTCAACGTGACGACACCGAAATTTGCCGCCCAGGCGATCCGCAAGGCCGCTGAGATCGACTGGAAGCCATTCCACTTGCTCAACAACGTGTCGAACTCTGTTGGTTCGGTGCTCAAGCCGGCGGGAATGGCGAATGCCGAGGATATTGTGTCGGCCGCGTACTACAAGGACCCGACCGACGCGACCTGGAAGGACGACGCGTCCTTCAAGCGGTGGCAGAATTTCATGGCGAAATACTTCCCCGAAGGCGACAAATCGTCGAGCTTTACGGTTTACGGCATGGCCGTGGCGGAAACACTGGTCCAAGTGCTCAAACAGTGCGGCGACAACCTGACACGCGAAAACGTCATGAAGCAGGCAGCTAATCTCAAAGACGTGGAAGTCGACATGCTGTTGCCTGGAATCAAAATCAATACCAGCCCGACCGACTTTTTCCCGATCGAGCAGATGCAGTTGATGCGCTTCGACGGTCAACACTGGAAACTGTTTGGCCCCGTCATCGATGGCGCCAGCAACAGCTGAATGAACGACATATCCCCGCCCGGATGGTCCGGGCGGGGTGTGCGACGTCTGTTCAATTGGTCTGCTTCTTGTCTGGTTCCCAATAACTGGTCCATACGGATGGATCAGTTGTTAGGCCCGACTGGGCTTTCTTGAACCAAGCGTCGTCCGAAAATAGTTTGGATAGGAGCATATGGTTATTCAGTCGCGAGGTCGGCTATTGCTCGGATTGCCGGGTATTGCTTTCTCTAACCTGCGATAATCGGGCGCCAACGACCCTGCCCGCACAAGGCTCTGACATAGCGCCAGTAGAAAGATAGAACGCCTGCAATAGCGGATCAAAATGTACAACGAGCGGCACAACATGAGCTTATCGGACGCCAATCAAGTCTTTGAATTATAATATGGAATTTCC
>JAQSCR010000595.1 GCA_029945495.1 Pseudolabrys sp.
AGGTGGCCGAGCGGATCGATCAGCTCCTGCGCAACGTCGCCGTGGCCGGCTGACAAAGTAATTTATTTTCTGAGCCGCCCAGCCTATAACCGCGCCGGTTTCAACCCGAGAGCGCAGAGCGTCCTATGGCCGGTCATTCCCAATTCAAGAACATCATGCACCGCAAGGGGAAGCAGGACAAAGTCCGCTCCAAGGTGTTCGGCAAGCTGGCGCGCGAAATCACGGTGGCCGCCAAGCTTGGCCAGCCCGACCCGGCCTTCAACCCACGCCTCCGCGCGGCGATCCTGGAAGCGCGGGCCGAGAACATGCCGAAGGACAATATCGAGCGCGCCATCAAGAAGGCGACCGGCAGCGATTCCGAGAGCTATGACGACATGCGCTACGAGGGCTACGGCCCGGGCGGCGTCGCGGTGATCGTCGAGGCCCTGACCGACAACCACAACCGCACCGCCGGCGAGGTGCGCTCGATCTTCACCAAAGGCGGCGGCAATCTCGGCACCACCGGCTCGGTGGCGTTCATGTTCGATCACCTTGGCGTCGTCGAATACGACGCCAAGGTGGCGGACGCCGATGCCATGCTGGAAGCGGCGATCGAGGCCGGCGCCGAGGACGTGACCTCGGACGAGAACGGCCACCAGATTTTCACCACCACCGAGACCTTACGCGACGTCGCCAAGGCGCTGGAAGCCAAATACGGCGAGGCGCGCAAGGCGGCGCTGATCTGGAAACCGCAGAACACCGTGATGCTCAGCGACGAAGTCGGCGAGAAGGTGCTCAAGCTGATCGAGGCGCTCGACGAAGACGACGACGTGCAGAACGTCTTCGCCAATTTCGAGGTATCGGACGCGCTGATGGCGAAGATGAGCGGCTAGCCAAGCGCCGAGCTGTCGCGTTCCGCTTCAGCTCACCGCGAACAGCGCCAGTGCCAAGGCGGCGATGGCGAGGCCGAGGCGCTTGCGGTTGTTGAGATGCTCACGGAACATCACCGCGCCGAACAAAGCGGTGAAGACGAAACTCATCTGCGCCACCGGCACCAGCACGCTGGCCGGACCGCGCGCCAGACCATGCAATAACAGCACGAAGCCGACTAGCAGCGAGACCGCTGCCGGCGCCGAATAGCGCCATACCGCGGGCGTCAGCCGCAAGCGGCGCTCGTGCATCACCGCCAGCACCGTCGCCAGCGACGAGAACGCCCACGCCTGCGCCGCCACCATGGTCTCCGGCAGCGCGCCGTGTTGCAGGCCGACTTTGTAGAATAGGTTGGCGAGCGCCATCGCCACGGTCGCGACCAGCACGCGCGTCAGCGAGGCGAGCTTGATGCCGCCGCGCGCTGCGCCCGGTTCCCCCAGCAGCAGCCAGACGGCCACCAGCGCGCCGGCGAGCGCACCCGCCTTGGGCAGCGTCAGAGTCTCGCCGAGCAGGACGATGGCCAGCAGAGCGGTGAGGGTGAAGTTCAGCCGGAAGATCGGCGCGTTGGTCGAGACGGCGCCGTCTTTCAGGCTGCGGGCGAAATTATAGAAGGCGACGAGCGAAAACACGCCGGCGAGCGAGCCCCAGGCTGCCGACCAATGGACGTCGAGCGTGCCTGTGGCGAAGGCATAGATGTTGATGGCAGGGGCGAACACCCAGGCTTGCAGCATCACGAACTGCGCGGCGCCGACGCCGGTCGCTGCCGCCCGCTTGTACAGGAGATCGCCGACGCCGAAACAAACCATGGCGCCGAGCGCAAAAAGAAGTCCGGGTGTCATGAGTTATCGCAACCCGTCGAATATCGGCAGGCTCGCCAATCCGGCAAAGCCGATGATGACGTAGGCGACGCGGCGGTACAGCACGTCGCTGCTGCCGTGAAACCAGTAGGCGCCGGCAAGCATTGCCAGGGCGAATGGCGCGCCGAACAGCAACGACAGAACGACGATCTCGGCATTGAACAGGCCGCTGTACAGATACAGCGCGAACGACAGCACACCCTGCAGGATGAAATAGACCATGATGTTGGCGCGCACGGTGATGGCGCGATTGTTGCCGCCGAGCCAGAACACCAGCAACGGTGGCGCGCCGATCTGCACCGCGCCGGCGCCGAAGCCGGACATGGCGCCGACGCCGAGCGACGCGCGGACGGTCGGCTTGCCGTGATAGCGCCAGCCGGCGGCGAGCGCCGCCAGCGCGATCAACACCAGCACGGCAATGAACCAGCGCAGGCTCAGCGGGTCGACATAAAGCAGCGCCAGGACGCCGAGCGGCACCCCGACCACGCCGCCGGTCGACACCGGCAGCAGTTCGCGACGGTTGGTCTTCGGCCAGGCGTGAATGGCGAAGGGCAGGCCGGACAACGTATCGATCAGCAGGATGGTCGGCGCGGCGATGGCCGGACTATAGATCGCCGAGATCAGCGGCATATAAATGAGCGCCGAGCCGAAGCCGGAAAAGCCGCGCACAAGGCCGGCCACCGTCGCGATCGCCACGGCATAAGGAAAACGCGGATCGGCGGCGGCGGCGGCAAAGGCCGACCAAAGCGGCAAATGAAGCATGGTCTCAGGGTCCCGGCGGGCCGCCTCTCTAGCAGGCTATCCGCTCTGGGGCTATCAACGGGGCATGGCTGGCCAAGCGATTCGCATACTCGGCATCGATCCGGGCCTCCGTCGCACCGGCTGGGGCCTGATCGAGAGCGCCGGCAACCGCCTGATCCACATCGCCTGCGGCTCGGTGGAAACCAGCGAGCGGGCGAGCCTCGGCACGCGCCTGGTGGCGATCCATGACGGATTGATCAAAGTGATCGAACAATATGCACCGCATGAGGCGGCGGTGGAAAACACCTTCGTCAATGGCAACGGCGCTTCGACCTTGAAGCTCGGCCAGGCGCGCGGCATCGCCATGCTGGTGCCGTCGCGCATGGGGCTGACGGTCGCGGAATACGCGCCCAATCTGGTGAAGAAGACAGTGGTCGGCGCCGGACACGCCGAGAAGGCGCAGATCCGGATGATGATCGGCGTGCTGTTGCCGAAAGCCGATCCGCAATCGGAGGACGCCGCCGACGCGCTGGCGATCGCGATCTGCCATGCGCATCACCGCATGAGCGTTGTGTTGAAGGCGGTGGCGCAATGATCGGAAAACTCAAAGGCGTCGTCGACTCGTTCGGCACCGATTTCCTGATCCTCGACGTACACGGCGTCGGTTATCAGGTGCACTGCTCGGCGCGCACGTTGACCCTGCTGCCGGCGCCCGGCGAGGCGGCGACGCTTTCCATTGAAACTTACGTGCGCGAAGACCAGATCAAACTGTTCGGCTTCGCCAGCGACGCCGAGCGCGAATGGTTCCGGCTGCTGCAGACGGTGCAGGGCGTCGGCGCCAAGGTGGCGCTGTCGGTGCTGTCGACGCTGAAGGTCGGTGAACTGGCGACGGCGATTGCAATGCGCGACAAGGCGGCAGTGTCGCGTTCGCCCGGCGTCGGCGCCAAGGTGGCGGAGCGGATCGTCACGGAACTCAAGGACAAGGTGCCGGCCTTCGCCGACATCGATGCCGGTGCCGCGCATCTCGCCGGTGCGCTCGACGAGAAGCGCGCGCCGCGGCCGGTGATGGACGCGGTTTCCGCGCTGGTCAATCTCGGCTATGGCCAGCCGCAGGCGGCGGCGGCGATCGCCGCGGCGGCACGCAACGTCGGCGAGGCTGCCGACGTGCAGACATTGATACGGCAGGGGCTGAAAGAGTTGGCAAAATGAGCAAGCTGACCGGCAAGGATCAGGAATTGATCGACGCCGCCACCAAGGCGATCAAGCAGCGCTACCGCAACGACTGGCAGGAGGTCGGCGCGGCGATGCGCACGCGCGACGGTCGCGTCATCGCCGGCGTCAATCTCGACGCCTATGTCGGGCGCGGCGCGGTCTGCGCCGAGGCAATCTGCATCGGCACGGCGTTGACCGCCAAGGGCGACAATGGAATTGAGACCATCGTCGCGGTGCGGCATCCGAAACCGGGCGAGAAGGGCGACATCGCCGTGGTGTCGCCGTGCGGCACCTGTCGCGAGCTCATTCACGATTACGACGCCAAGGCGCGCGTCATCGTGCCGAACGGCAAGAAGGGTCCGGCGGTTACCAGCATCGGCGAGTTGCTGCCGAACAAATACCGGCGGGGGATGACGTGACCACCAAGCCGCGCCTGATCGCCGCCGACAAACGCGACGACGACGTCGATGCGTCATTGCGGCCGCAGAAGCTGTCCGAATTCATCGGCCAGGAAAAGGCGCGCGCCAACCTGTCGGTATTCATCGAGGCGGCCAAGGCGCGCCAGGAAGCGCTCGACCATGTGCTGTTCGTCGGCCCGCCAGGCTTGGGCAAGACGACCCTGGCGCAGATCGTCGCGCGCGAACTTGGCGTCAACTTCCGCGCCACGTCCGGCCCGGTGATCGCGAAAGCGGGTGATCTCGCCGCGCTGCTGACCAATCTCGAACCGCGCGATGTGCTGTTCATCGACGAAATTCATCGGCTGAGCCCGCAGGTCGAGGAAATTCTCTATCCGGCGATGGAGGACTTTCAGCTCGATCTCATCATCGGCGAGGGGCCGGCGGCGCGTTCGGTGAAGATCGATCTGGCGCCGTTTACGCTGGTTGGCGCGACAACGCGCGCCGGGCTGTTGACCAATCCGCTGCGTGACCGCTTCGGCATTCCGGTGCGGCTGAATTTCTATACCGAGGCCGAGCTTGAGCTGATCGTGGCGCGCGGCGCGCGCGTCTTGGGCATCGGCATGACGGGCGACGGCGCCAACGAGATCGCGCGGCGCGCGCGCGGCACGCCGCGCATCGCCGGGCGTCTGCTGCGTCGCGTGCGCGACTTCGCCCATGTCGACGGCGACAAGGCGGTCGACCGCAGAATCGCCGACAAGGCGTTGCAGGCGCTCGAAGTTGACGCCAGCGGGCTCGACGCCATGGACCGGCGTTACTTGCGCATGATCGCCGAGAACTATGCCGGCGGGCCGGTCGGCGTCGAGACGATCGCTGCCGGATTATCGGAGCCGCGCGACGCGCTCGAGGACATCATCGAGCCTTATCTCATCCAGAAAGGTTTCCTCCAGCGCACGCCGCGCGGCCGCCTGTTGACGCCGTTGGCGTTCAAGCATCTCGGTCTGGCCGAGCCGGCGCGCGACGCCAGCCAGATCGGGTTGTTCGGCGAGGGCGAGGACGAGTAATGCCTTCCGACCTGCTGCACCGCATGAAGCGCAATGCAGTTGGCGATTGGAATATTCGCGACGTGGAAGCGGTATGCCGCGAATACGGACTATTGTTCCGCCCTGGAAAAGGCACATCCCACTGCCATGTGAAACATCCGGCGGCGCGCGAAATCTTGACGATCCCGGCGCGCCGGCCGATTAAACCGGTCTACATTCGTAAGCTCGTGCGCTATATTGAAGCCCACGGAGAGGCGTCATGAAACTTGAATATGCGGTGCATATTGAACGGTTGGCCGAGAGCGACGGGGGCGGCTATCTCGCCACCGTTCCCGATCTGCCCGGTTGCATGTCCGATGGCGAGACGCCGGAAGAGGCGCTGAAGAACGTGCAGGAAGCAATTGCCTCCTGGATCGAAGCGGCAAAGGAATGGAAGCAAGAAATTCCCAAGCCCTCGGCACCCTTGGCGCGCGCGGGCTGATCGTTTCCATGAACTCCATCGACGGCATTCTCGGCGACGGCCTGCACCGCCAGCAGGTGCGGGTGTATTACGAGGACACGGATTTCTCTGGCGTCGTCTATCACGCCAGCTATCTGCGCTTCATGGAGCGCGGCCGCACCAACTACCTGCGCCTGCTGGGCGCCGATCACCGCGCCATGTTCGAACAGGCGGAAAAGGAAGCACCGGGCTTTGCCTTCGTCGTGCGCCACATGGACATCGCCTTCAAGAAGCCGGCGCATATGGACGATGTCCTGGAGATCGTGACCCGGCCCGAAGACGTGAAAGGCGCGTCGATCATTCTGCATCAGAAAGTGATGCGCGGCGAGGAACTGCTGGTCGAAGCGCATGTGCAGGTGGCGTTTGTGTCCGGCGGCCGGGCGAAGCCGATCCCCAAGCCGCTGCGGATTGCCATGAAGGCGGACCAAGATTCTCGCCAGGAAACGGGCGGCGCGGCCTGACGCTCGGTGCTAGGATGACAGCATCATGCCGAAACACGGTTTAGCGATTTTCGACACGGCCATCGGCCCCTGCGCCATCGTCTGGGGGGCGCGCGGCCTGCTGGGCGTTCAGATCCCGGAAGCCAACGAAGCCGCGACGCGGGCGCGCATCCTCAAGCGTTTCCCGGAAGCGCGGGAAAAAGCGCCGCCACGCGACATCGCGGATGTGATGAGCGGCATCGTCGCGCTGCTCAATGGCGAGCGCCGCGATCTGAAGGACGTCGCCATCGACGACGACGGCGTTCCCGAATTCAACCGCCGCGTCTATGCGATCGTGCGTCAGGTGCCGCCCGGCGAAACGATCACCTATGGCGAGATCGCCGAACGCCTCGGCGACAAGGCTCTGGCGCGCGCGGTCGGCCAGGCGATGGGCGAAAACCGCTGCCCGATCGTGATGCCGTGTCACCGCGTTCTGGCAGCCTCCGGCAAGACCGGCGGCTTTTCCGCGACCGGCGGCGTGGTCACCAAGCTGAAATTGCTGACCATCGAAGGCGCGCAACCCGGCGGGCCGACGCTATTCGACGCGCTGCCGCTGGCGGCAAGGCGCGGCTAACGAGGCACCCGCCACGCCCATTTGTCGCCCGGGCCATACGCGGCGGCAAACAAGAGGCCGGCCAGAAACGTGAAGTGGTCGACGAAGAAGCCGAATTCGGCCTGATTATCGGCCCAGTGCGACGGCCCGTGGAAGGCAAAGCCCAAAAAGATCACGTAGGCGCCCGCGAGCCAGCATGCATAGCGGAAGTACGCGCCGGAAAGGAACGCGATCACGAGCGCGATCTCGAAAATCGCGGCGAGCCAGGCCAGCACCAGCGGCATCGGGAAACCGGCGGCGGCGATATAGGTCGCGGTCGCGTCCATGCCCATGAATTTGAAGCTTGCGGCCATCAGAAAGACGGCGGCGAAGATCAGACGGCCGATCAGGATCGAGATGGTTGTCGCCATGGCTGTTATTCCTTTATGCGCGAGATCAATGCACCGGCGATTCAATCGTTCGTGCCAGAATTGTCCAGTTGGCGGCGGGGCAGAGATGAGGCTCGCCATCGCCGCCGGACTCATGTAAAGCCCCTTCACATGAGGGCGATCCGGCCATGAGATGGACCAAAGGCGATAGGGGTAGCGAGCCTGGCGGCCCCACGGGTCCGCGTGGCTACCATCACGGCAATCTCAAAGAGGCTTTGGTGCGCGCCGCGCTCGAGCTGATCGCCGAGAAGGGCCCGGCCGGATTTACCTTCGCCGATGCTGCGCGCTGGGCTGGCGTCAGCCCGGCGGCGCCGTACCGGCACTTTCGCGATCGTGACGAACTGATCGCCGATGTGGCGCGCCGCGGCTTCGAGCTGTTCGGCGCCGCTTTGGCCAAGGCCTGGGACGACGGCCGGCCGGAACTGATGAACGCCTTCGACCGGCTCGGGCGCGCCTATCTCGATTTCGCGCGGCTGCAGCCGGCCTATTACTCGGCGATGTTCGAAGCCGGCGTCTCGCTCGACACCGATCCTCAATTGCGCGCGGCGAGCGAAGCCGCATTCGCGGTGCTGCGTGGCGCGGCGGAAAAATTGGTGGCGCTGATGCCGGCGCAGGGGCGGCCACCGGCGCTGATGGTGGCGCTGCACGTCTGGTCGATGACGCACGGCATCGCCTCGCTGTTCGGCCGCGGTGACGCGGCGCGCCGGGCGCTGCCGATGCCGCCGGAGGAACTCCTCGAAGCGGCGATGCTGATCTATTTGCGCGGGCTTGGGCTGACGGGCGGGCGGTGAACTTTCTTCGCCTCTCCCCGTAAACGGGGGAGAGGGAGAAAAAAGACTCGCAACCGGCTGTCCCCACCCTATGTGAAGGGTCTTGACATCGCCCCGGCGCGCCCTTATCAATGTAAATGTTATTTACATTCACACGAGGCTGACAATGCCAATCACCGCGAAGCTCGACGAATTCGGCAAGCCCGCTTGGATTGCCCTGACCG
>JAQSCR010000596.1:0-7731 GCA_029945495.1 Pseudolabrys sp.
TGCCTCAGCACCAAAAGTTCAGCTTCAAGCGCGGCTCGCGACCGAAAAAGGTCGATGATTAAAGGCCGCGGTTGAGGTGAGAAGAGCAGCGCTCGAAAACACAAAAAAAGACGGATTGGCCAAGCGTGCAAAGACGATTGACTCGAAGCGCGCCAAAGCTACCGAAAACAGGTCAAAACAGCGCTCAAGGTTGAGTGCGTTAAGGGCCATCGGCTCGCCGATCGTATCTCGGACGAGACTGAACGAATCCAAAATAAACTCAAAGTAGGACATCCACCATGAGCGCTGCTGTCAGCCCGGACCACACTTTCGAGATTGGCATAGAGCGCGCAATAAAGCGCTACTATAGCCACCGCCCCGCTAACCACGCGGGTGGCTCGGAATCCAAACCTCGCCCCAGCGCGAATACCTGCGCCAGTGGCCATAAGGCTCCAGTGCGTCGCGGAATTCGACAGAAATGGAAATCCCTTGTGCTTGCGCCGGAGAAATTCGGGAACTGACTGCAGCCAGCCCGAGAACCAATACAGCAACGGCAGCGCTGGCTAGAAAATGCACGGCGATGCGACGATGGGAGTGGTTTGTCATATCGGTACTTTCATTGTCCATAATTCTCGCCGCGAAGAGCCAGCAGCCGTTCACAAGAATCATAAGTTCCTTCGACACTCTTTGGTTCCCCACCCCCGGAACCTTAACGCTCGGCATGAAGATAACGCAGGCCCTGTTGAACAAGGCCTGAAAGCATGGACCCGATAATGTCCGTTTCTCTAATCGGCCGGTTGGGCTCAAGCGCTTTTCAGACTATCCACCATTGCAGTGTCGATGTCGCTCGCGAGCACTGCTGCGGGTGCAATGGCAATGTGGCCTGCACCCGGTTTCGAAGACACCAAGTTAGGTGTTTTGGACTGCCCCTGTTTCGGTAGACAAGCCCGGCCTATCCTTTGAGCATAGGAGGCAGCTTGTGAGTAAACAGAGATTTACCCCGGAATTTAAGGAAGAAGCCGTCAAGCAGGTCATCGACCGCGGCTATGGCGTGGCAGAAGTCGCGGATCGCCTGGGCGTTTCGGCGCACAGTCTCTACAAATGGGTGAAGGCCGTCTCCCCCGGAAAATCCGAGCAGCAATCGAAGGAGTTGCTCGAAGCCAAGGGCGAGATCTTACGCCTCCGCGCGCAGATACGGCGGGTGGAGGAGGAGCGCGACCTGCTAAAAAACTGTCACGGGCCGTTGCCCGCCTGCGCGCGGTAGAAACACAGCCTGTGCTATCCTTGCCTCGTGGAGGGTAGCGGCCGTCAGCTTATTGGAGGTTAGTCCCCGTTAAAAAACATGGTCCATGGGCGCATGCGCACTTGAGAGTGGTGACGCCGCTACGGCGGTGATCCCGATTAGGAAAATGACGATTGGCATAGCCCAGACCCTCCCGCCTACATTTTAATGGAGGATTGTGATGCCCAAGTCGACTTCTGGTGACCGTCCAGAACTGAAGCGGGTCAATGTCGGAGCCGCCGCCATCGACATAGGATCAAAAATGCACATGGCTGCGGTGGACCCGACCCGCGTTGACATGCCAGTGCGTTCGTTTGGTACATTTACACAGGATCTGCACGACCTAGCGGATTGGTTCAAAGCCTGCGGCGTGACCAGCGTCGCGATGGAATCCACCGGGGTCTATTGGATCCCAGCCTACGAGGTTCTGGAGCAGCGCGGATTCGAAGTCATTCTGGTCAATGCGCGTTACGCGAAGAACGTGCCAGGGCGCAAGACAGATGTCAGCGATGCCGCATGGCTTCGCCAGCTCCATTCCTACGGTTTGTTGCGCGGGAGCTTCCGCCCTGATGCTGAGATTGCAACCCTGCGCGCCTATCTGCGTCAGCGCGAGCGGCTCGTCGAATACGCAGCCGCCCACATCCAACACATGCAAAAGGCCTTGATGGAGATGAACCTGCAAGTTCATCACGTTGTCTCCGACATCACCGGCGCGACCGGGATGCGGATTATCCGAGCGATTGTGGCGGGGGAGCGCGATCCTGACGTGTTGGCGACCTACCGTGATGTACGCTGCCATTCCTCCATCGAGACGATCCGCGCCGCACTTGTGGGCAATGATCGGGATGAACATATCTTCGCGCTGACCCAATCGCTGGAACTCTACGATACCTACCAGGTCAAGATGCTAGACTGCGACCGCAAGCTGGAAGCTTTGATAGCGGCGTTGACTGACAAAGGGGCCAAGCCAGCGGGCATGCTTCCCAAGGCGCGAGTGAAGACCAAGCAGGTCAATTCACCTTCGTTCGATGTGAGGGCCGCTTTATACGGCGTCCTCGGCGTCGATTTGACCGAGATCCATGGGTTAGGCCCATCACTCGCGTTGAAGCTCATTGGCGAGTGTGGCACCGATTTGAAGGCATGGCCGACCGCCAAGCACTTCACCTCCTGGCTGTGCCTGGCGCCGGGGAACAAGATCTCCGGCGGCAAGGTGCTCTCTTCGCGTACGCGGAGATCATCCAGTCGGGCAGCTGCGTTGTTGCGTCTGGCGGCCACGTCCATCGGTCGGAGCGACACAGCGCTCGGAGCGTTCTATCGACGGCTGTCTTCTCGTGCCGGCAAGGCAAAGGCCGTCACGGCGACTGCGCGCAAAATAGCGGTCTTGTTTTACAATACCCTCAGGCACGGAATGGCCTATAGGGATCCAGGTGCCGATTATTACGAGGAACAATATCGCAGCCGTGTCCTCACCAATTTGAAGCGGCGCGCCAAGGCGCTTGGCTTTGCCCTGCAGGCCATTCCGGGAGAGGCCAATCCAGCTGTTTCTTAGGAAAGCCGCGCGGTACTTTGCCAGGGAGCCAGAGTGAAGTACCGCTTCATGATCGAGCATCGGAATGATTACGCTATCGCGCTGATGTGCCGGGTGCTTCGTGTCGCCCGTGCCGGTTTTTATGCATGGCTGCGAGAGTCTGTTTGCGATCACGCAAAGGAAGATGAGCGATTGCTCATTCTAATCCGTGCATCATACCTGGCCAGCCGCGGGGTGTACGGCGCACGGCGGGTATTCGGCGATTTGCGAGAAGCTGGCGAAAGTTGCGGTCTTCATCGTGTCGAGCACCTCATGCGCAAACACAAGATCAAGGCCATACGTGGCTATAAATCGCCACGCGCGATCGCCGGTCGCCCTTCCATCATCGCGCCTAATCATCTGCAGCGCGCGTTCACCGTTGATGCGCCCAACACCGTCTGGGTGACCGACATCACTTATATACGAACATGGCAGGTTTGGCTGTACCTGGCAGTCGTGGTTAATCTGTTTGCCCGCAGGATCGTGGGATGGTCGATGAGCGCCAGTCTCTCGCGGAGAACTCGCTCTGGACGCAATGCTCATGGCCGTGTGGCGCAGAAAACCTGGCAGGCGGGTCGTCGTGCACTCGGACCAGGGCAGTCAATACGGCAGTGACGACTTCCGTCGCTTCTGTCAGTCCCATAACCTTGAGCCGAGCATGAGCAGGTGGGGCAATTGCTGGGACAACGCCGTCGCGGAATCGTTCTTCAGCAGTTTGAAAAAAGAACGGATCCGCAAACGCATTTACAAAACCCGGGATCTGGCCCGGGCCGACGTCTTCGATTACATTGCGGTGTTATACAACCGAACCCGCCGTCACAGCCATCTGGGCGGCGTCAGTCCCGAGGCGTTCGAAAGCGCCGCGGCGTGAGGCTGGAACTTGTCCACGAGACCGGCAGCAGTCCAATGTCGCAGATGGGTCATTCACGCCCGAAATGTGCTGCGATCGCCTTCACATGTTCGTTGCCGAGCACAGAACGAAGTGCTTCGGGCGTGACAGCTACATTGGGCCCAGCACCAATCCATGATGCGAGTTGAGCACCCATCCCATTTCTTTGAAACTGACTGACCAGCCCTTGCAGTCCAAGGCTACTTTTAGCCAAAGCGGCGGCCACGATGGAAGGCGCGGCGGATGCCGCCGCGCATTCCAATACACTCCGAAGTCCGAGAGATTCGAAAAGGCCCATTAGGGATGCTTCTCGCCCTTGGCGGCACGGGAGCCCGACGCCATCGCGTCCTTCTCGCACATATACGTGCCTTTCTTTGTCTTGCCGTAATCCTTTTTACCGGCGAAGTGGTAGATTTTGGTACTGAGATTGACCCAAACCACCGTATCAGGTGGACACTTGGCTTTCGCCTGAGTGTCGTTAGCAAACTGATTAGCACCAGTGACGCCGGTAGCTGGTGCGGCGGGCTTAGCAGTAGTCTTCGCGGCGGGCGCTGGAGCAGCCGGTGCGGCGGCTTTTGGAGCCGCTGGCGCAGGCGAGGTGGGTTTCGCCGACGGAGCCGCTGCAGGCGTAGCGTCGGCCGACTTGCATTTTTCAACGTAGGCCTTTTCCGTTATTTTGGCGGCTTGATTGGCTTCCTTGTTAGCGCGTCACTCGGCGATGCATTGCTTGGAGGTTTTGGCGGAAGCCGATGTCGTCAAGGCAGGGGCAAGCATCGCGGCCAGAGCGACCACTAAGAGATATGACTTCATTTTAAAATATTCCTTTTGGGGTTGAAAGAGGCCGCCAACTGAGACGGCCCATATCTGAGATCTGCGGCGCGGTATCGCGAGCGAGGATATTCGCCGGAGCTCGAGGCTTGGCGCTCAAACGACCCCGACCTAATGCGGGGCCGTTTGTTGCGCGACCAGTTGGAGGGTTAAAAACCGCCGAAGCTAAACCCTATGCTCGGGCCGCCACCGTAATACCGCGGCCGGTCGTAGCCACCGTAATGCCGCGGCCGGTCGTAGCCGCCATAGCGATACCCCTCGCCGTAGTAGACGCGCCGCTGGTAATATTGACGATGGACCCGTCGCGGGCCAGTTCTCCAACAGCGGCCGTACTCGTTGCACACCACATGGATATTTTCGACCATGCCGTTATCGATGGCAGTGAGTCTATCAAGCGGCATCGCGGCTACAGGTGTGGCGGCAACGCCAATCAAAGCCAATGTTCCAAAAAGCAGCGTTTTCATGGCTGGGTGCTCCTCTTAATTTGAAACTACAGGGCCTTCTGTTTGTTCCTCCACTAATCCACACGGCACCTGAATGAGGCCTGAATATAACCTGCAGCAATGTCTGCTTCGAGTCAGTAGCGGGCATTGTCCATAACCCTAAGAGCGGAGCGCACACTTGTCGCGATGTCAGCCAAAAAGCGTTATCGCACCTAGCAGTCCGCTGAAAAACCCAGAAACCGGAGCTTTTCTCCTCTTGAGGGTATCGGGTCTGGTGACGGGCTCGATTGTCGAGGTGGCGTCGGCGGTCACGCCGTCGCCTTGGCTGCTACGCTGCGACCAGTTTGGGTATCCGGATCAGGTTGTAGGCGATCAGATTGAGCATGAAGTCGGCGGCGACACGGGCGAGGCCGCGATGCTTGGTCTTGCGCATCGTGCCGTGCTGCTTGCCCCAACCGAAGATGCATTCGATCATCGCACGGCGCGATTGCGACATGCCATAGCCTTGGTGCCGCGTGGTGCGTTCGTCGATGGCGCTGCGACGGATCTTGCCGGTCTTGGTGATACCGTTGTTCCGCGTCACATGCGGCGTGACATTGGTGGCGCGCAGATGGGCCACATGATCGGCGGTGTCATAGGCCTTGTCCGCACCGGCGGTGATGCGGCGGCCGACTTGCCTAGCCTTGGTTTTAAGCATCCGCTCCGCGGCTCGGCGGTGCCGTTGGCGTGCGTGACCATGCCGGCCACCGCCAGCCCGTTGCGGTTTTCCATGATGGCGTGGCCTATATAGCAGAGTTTCGCCTCGCGCCCGGCGGCCTTGCGATAAAGCCGGCTGTCGGGATCGCTGGTACTGGCGTGCGTATCGTTCTTGCGCTTCTGGCCGTGGAAGTTCGCACCGTCATCGTCGCCGCTGCCGTCTTTGGGGCGAAAGCTCTTCTGCGAAGCCCAAGCCTCGATCAGCGTTCCGTCAACCGAAAAATGCTCGTCCGATAGCAGCGGCTTGACCTGTGGATGGTTGAGAAGCTTGCTCATGAACTTCGTGAACACCTCGCCGTTCCGCAGCCGCTCGCGGTTCTTCGTGAAGGTGGTCCGGTCCCAGACCCGATCGTCAGGCGAAAGCCCCACAAACCAGCGATACAAAAGATTGTAGTCCAACTGCTCCATGAGCTGGCGCTCCGACCGGATGCCGTAAAACACCTGCAACAGCAATACGCTCAGCAATTGCTCCGGAGGGATCGAGGGCCGTCCTTCGCTGGCGTAGAGCGACCCCAGGCTACGGTTCAGATCGCCGAGAACCTCACGGACAAGTTCTCGGATCCTCCTCAGCGGATGGCCCGCCGGCACCCGCGCCTCCGGCGAGATGTAAGAAAACAGCCCGCCCTGGTCCTCGAATGTGCCGCGCATGCCAGCCTCCGACGATTCGCCATAGAAAATCGAATCATCAAATTGGCGCCGTGGCGAGAGGTTTTTCAGCAGGCTGCTAGTGAAGTGCAGCGTTATCGCAAATGGAAGCCCACACTTTTTGAAAATCATTTCTCATCTGCTCCGGAACAAACGTACTCATGTGGGGTTTGTCCCTCTGGCTAATCACAGCCCAATTCCAGAAAGAAGCCATTATGAGATTACCAGTTCTGCGCTACAGCCTGACCGCCCTCGCATTCGCCAGCGTAATCGCGCTCGCGACCCCATCCATTGCGGCCATGGTCAACTTGAAGGCCGACCTGAAGGCCTCGTCTGAAGTCCCGGCCACTGACAGCAAGGGTGCCGGTAGCCTGACCGCGACCTACGACGACGCCAGCAAGAAGCTGACCTGGAAGGGTAGCTATAAGGACCTGTCGGGTCCGGCCACCGCCGCCCACTTCCACACCGGCGAAGCCGGCAAGAACGGCGGCGTTGCGATCCCGATTGCGCCAGCGACCAGCCCGCTCGAAGGCTCCGCGACGCTCACCCCCGAACAGGCCGCCGATATGCTGGCAGGCAAGTGGTACGTTAACGTCCACACCTCCGCCAACAAAGGCGGCGAAATTCGCGGTCAATTAACAAAATAAAAAATAGACCGCTGCAAGATCGAGCCCGCCGGCCCACCCGGCGGGCTTTTTCATTACGGTCAAAGAGCGAAAATTCTGGCTAAATCCTAGACTGACCAATGTCTCAGATGGGTCATTCACGACCGAGTCGGTCAAGGCCGATCGTCCCCGTACTTCCGCAGTACCCCGAAACCGGGCATAAATTCAGGGCACTGGTGCAACAGAGCAAGGCACCATTCTCTACCAATTTGACGCACCACGGCGCGCCGTCCGACCCGTCAAATACGCTCCGCCATAGCAACCACAAATCGCCGTGAGCGCTTCGCCGGCACCCTGAGGCCATTAAGCCGCCAGGCGATCAGACAGAGACCGTACTGCCAACGTCGATTGGCTGTCGCTCGTCCAATTCCGAACTGCCAGCAGATCGCCTTCCACGGCGTGCGGTCGGCCCGCGCCCGCACGAGCTTGACGTCCTCGGCTTCCAGCCAACGCAGCCAACCAAGCGCCTCCTCCATCCGGCTGATCGCGGCCGGTGACGGCGGCGGCAGCCGCATCGGTTCCGGTTGCTGGCCCCCGCGATCGGCAAATTCCACAAGCGCGCTGGGCCAGGTGTTGAAGTAGCCCGGCACGCGCACCGGAGCTTGGCAACAAACGTCGAAGCTTGTCCGCAATAGAGCATTTGTGTCGATTTCGCAATCTGTTCATGCGGATCGCAT